>NZ_JBHVDX010000168.1:0-23320 GCF_042802555.1 Streptomyces sp. NPDC057474
GCGTGCAGGGGAGCGCCGCGCCCCGGACGGCTGTCGTCAGAGCTGTCGGTAGTAGTGCGCAGTCGGGAACCGGACGCAGCCGAGGCTCTCGTACAGGGCCCGGGCCGGAGCGTGGAAGGCGTCGCCACCGGTGCCGATCTCGACGAGCTTCGTGCCGCGCCCGCGCAGGTCGGCGAAGGCGTGTTCGCACAGGGCGGTGCCCGTACGGTCGCCGCGGTGCTCCCTGTCCACGGCGAGCAGCGTGATCTCGCCGTGGAGGCGGGTGGGGTCGGCCTGCCAGGCGACATAGCCGGCGATGACGCCACCGTCGGTCTCGGCGACCGCGACGTACTTGTGCCGGGCCGGGTCGTGCAGCGCGGGGACCTGTTCGCGGTAGTCATCGCGCCAGCCGGCGTGCAGCGTGGCGAGGACGAGTCCGTCCAGCAGTGTTCCGACAGAGTCCTCGAAGAAGGGCCGGAACGTGTCGATGGTGAGTTCGGTCAGTCGTGCCAGATCGTCCTGGACGAATGCGCGGATGAGCATGGAGTGGGCCTCTCGGTGACCGAGGAAGGAAATATCCGGAGCAGGACATCTCTGGCCCGCCGATCACGTGAGACGTGTCGGTGGGCCGATCCTCAGTGGCGAGTACGCCAGGAAGCGAAGCACTCCATACGCGGCATGCTAGCGGTCCACCACACGTAAGGACACGAATTATGACCCTGCTGGTCGCTGCCGTCATCGTCCACGACCGGGCCGCGGGCCGTGTCGTCCTCCTCCAGCGGGGCGAGAACGCCAGGTTCGCCCGGGGGAGGTGGGACCTGCCCGTCGGGAAGAACGAACCGGGAGAACCCGTCACCGAGACCGCCGTGCGCGAGCTGTACGAGGAGACCGGCCTGACCGTGCAGCCGGAGGCGCTGGAGGTCGTGCATCTCATCCACGCGGCCCGGGGCGTCGAGGCGCCGGGCGGCTTCCTCACCGTCGTCTTCGTCGCCCACGAGTGGACCGGCGAGCTGGAGAACCGGGAACCGCACAAGCACGCCCAGGTCCGCTGGGCCGACACCGGTTCCCTCCCCGAAGACTTCGTCGAGGGCAACGCCGGCGCGCTCCGCGGCCATCTCGCCGCCGACGGTCCTCGGCTGTCCCTGTACGGCTGGGCGCAGCCGGCCTGAACGCAGATCGACGGCGTGGGACCATGGCTGCCCTGTCACATCAGGGCGTCGCTCATATCGAGTTCGGGCAGATGTTCCAAGTCGCCGCGGTACGCATCCGGTCCCCAACACCGCCTCAGACGGCAACCAACCGCACCCGGTCCCCGCAGAGCTTCGCCATGTCGTCGATGTCCGAGGTGAGCATGACCACCGGGCGGTGCTGTCGCAGCGCCATCTCGGCCACGGCAGCGTCGATCGCGTACTTGTGACCGTGCAGACCTGCCCCGATCAACATGGCCGAAGCGGCCTTGGCATCCTCGTCCGCGACGGGCACGATCCGCATGCCGGACAGCACCCACGCGAGCCGCGCCTTGTCCGTCCGGTGATGAACCGCCTCGATGATCGTGAGGGCACTGATGACCACCTCCATGCCCCGTTTGCGCGCCTCGGCGACCAGTGCGACGACAGGTTCGTGATCGCCGACCAGCTTGGACAGGCCTTCACAGTCCAGGACGAGGGTGCCCTCGTGGCTCAGCTTGCGGCGGGCCACTGGCCCTCCTCTGCGAAAACCTCGTCGAAGACACGACGCGCCCGCTCCTGTTCACCGGCGGAGATCGGCCCCTTGCGCTGTTCGTAGTCGGCCAGGTACTCGTCCAGGATCCGGCCGCGCAACTCCCGCTCCACCGCTTCGGCGATGAACGCGGAGAACTCACGCTTGCCGACCCGCTGCCGAATCGCCTCTGCCGTCCCTTCCGGAAGGGAGAGGCTGACCCTGGTGGCGGGGCCTTCACCAATTCCGTACTCACTCATGACGCGAGATTATCAAACGAGTAGGAAGAGAGCAGCCCGCTTCAGCCGACGGGGGCTGCGGAACCGGTCGGGCAGCCTTCGCCGCCGGGACGGACCGCGGCTTTCCTTTTCCGACGTCGAACTGTCCGTCACACCCCCTGACCAGCACGGAGCCGCAGCCCTCGCGGAACGGCACAGAGCCGCGGCCCCCGAAGGAGCCACGGCCCTGTTCCATCGCGATCGGCGTCGGTCAGCGTGGTTCGCGGACGACCGCCACGTCACCGGCCGCCACCAGTACGGTCGCCGAGGCGCCGTTCGTGGCGACCACCTTGCCCGTCAGCAGCTCGGACGCGTCGGCCGCGACCTCGATCTCGGCCTCCGACTCCCCGTGGTTGATCAGGAAGAGATAGTCCGCGTCCGCACCCCGGCGCAGTGCCGCCTCGACGCCCTCGGGGGTCGTACGCACCGACGTCACGCCCGCGTCCTCGCGGATGTGGTCCAGGAGGGAGGCGAGGGTGGACGGGTCCGGGCGGGTGGCGACGTACCAGGCCGTGCCCGTGCCGTGCGTGTTGCGGGTGACCGCCGGGACGCCGGTCAGCGGGCCGGAGGCGTACGTGGTGATCGACTCGGCGCCCGCCAGGGTCACGCGTTCCGACCACAGGCCGGCCGTACCGCCGTCACTCAACCCCACCGACTCCCCCGGCAGCAACGGGAACAGTTCGTCCGTCCGCACGCCCAGCGCCTCACGGAACGCGCCGGGGTAACCGCCCAGCCGGACATGGCAGTTCTCGTCCACCGCGCCGCTGTGGAAGCCGACGGCCAGTGTGCCGCCGCGCTCCGCGAAGTCCGTCAGGTTCGCCGCGCCCTCGTCGTCCACCAGGTACAGGCTCGGCGCCAGCACCAGCTTGTACGCGGAGAGGTCCGCGTCCGGGCGTACGAAGTCCACCGCCACGCCGGCCCGCCACAGGGGCTCGTACCAGGCGCGGACCAGGTCCTGGAAGCGGACCTCGCCGCTCGGCTGGGACGGGAGTTCGACCGCCCACCAGGCGCTCCAGTCCCAGACGATCGCCACCTCGGCGACGCCCGCGCTGCCCCGCACCTCCGCCAACGACCGCAGATCCGCGCCCAGTCGGACCACGTCCCGCCAGATCTGGCTGTCCGTGCCCGCGTGCGGGAGCATCGCCGAGTGCCACTGTTCGGCACCCGCCTTGGCGGCTCGCCACTGGAAGTACGCGATGCCGTCGGCGCCCCGGGCCACGTGGGACAGGGCGTTGCGGCGCAGCTCGCCCGCCGTCTTGGCCCGGTTGACCGGCTGCCAGTTGACCGCACCGGTGGAGTGCTCCATCAGCAGCCACGGACTGCCGCCCGCCAACGACCGCACCAGGTCGCCGCTGAGCGCGATGTCGATCTCGGACTCGGGGTCCGTCGACTGGAGGTAGTGGTCGTTCGAGACGATGTCCAGCTCCGGCGCCCAGCGCCAGTAGTCCAGCTTGTCGAAGTTGTACATCACCATGAAGTTGGTGGTGGCGGGGGTGGCGGGGGCCGCCTCCAGCAGCACCTCGCGCTCCGCCTTGCACAGCGACAGCAGCGCGTCGCTGCAGAAGCGGCGCCAGTCCAGCTGGTGGGTCGGGTTGGGGACCGCGCCCGTCGGGCGGGGCGGGATGATCTCGTCCCAGTCGTAGTACCACTGGCTCCAGAACGCCGTGCCCCAGGCGTGGTTCAGCGCCGCCAGGTCGTTGTCGTACTTGGCCCGCAGCCAGACCCGGAACGCCGCCGCGCTCGTGTCGCAGTAGCACTCGCCGTTGTGGCAGCCGTACTCGTTGTGGATGTGCCACATGACGACGGCCGGGTGGTCCGCGTACCGCTCGCCCAGCACGCGGGCGATCCGCAGCGCCGCCTCGCGGTAGGCGGGACTCGACGGGCAGAAGGTCTGGCGGCTGCCGTACGAGAGGGTGCGGCCGTCCTTGTCCACCGGCAGGGCGTCCGGGTGTTCGACGAAGAACCAGGCCGGCGGGGCCGCCGTCGGGGTCGCCAGGTCGGCGGCGATGCCGTTCTCGTGGAGGAGGGCCAGGATCCGGTCCAGGCGGGAGAAGTCGTACTCGCCCTCGCGCGGCTCCAGCAGCGCCCACGCGAAGATGTTGACGCTGACCATGGTGACGCCCGCCTCGCGCATGAGGCGTACGTCCTCGGCCCAGACCTCCTCGGGCCACTGCTCGGGGTTGTAGTCACCGCCGTAGGCGATGCCGGGGACCTTCAGTTCGCGCTTCATTCGGCGGCCTCCGCATCGTCCGTACCACCCGTGACACCCGTCAGCAGACGGCGAGTCGTGTCCACGCCCCACGTGTCCAGCGACAGCAGGCGGTCGCTGGATGCCATCAGTCCGCCCGTCGCCTCGACGTGCGCCGCCCACTGCTCCCGTGTCTCCACGGCCGGGCGGGCCATCAGGCAGTCGGGGTCGTTCACCCAGAGGCGGCCGTGCTGCCACTGCCGGCCGACGCCCGTGAACTCGGCGGGGTCCTGGCCGGGCTGGCTGTAGTCGTCCGCCTCGGGGCGGCGGTGCGGGGCCGTGTCGGGACTGACCCGCATGGCGTCGAACAGGCCGATGGAGGGGAGGATCGGCGCGCCGCAGCCCAGGAGGTAGGCGTCGGGGCCGATGGCATCGCGGATCAGCTCGATGCCCTGGCGGTACGCCGTCAGGGCATCCACGGAAGCGGAAGCGTGCCGTACGCCGTCCAGCGCGCCCGCGTACAGGAAGTCGACCTTGAAGTAGTCGTAGCCCTCGGCGCGCAGGGTCGTGAAGACCTCGGTCAGGTACGCCGCCGCCTCGGGGTGTGTGGTGTCGAGGACGTACAGGTCGTGGCCCCAGTTGTGGCCGGCGTGCGTGAAGCCGCCGTCCTCGTCGCGCACCAGCCACTGCGGGTGCTCGGCGGCCAGGGAGCTCGACGGGTCGACCAGGAAGGGTGCCGTCCAGATGCCGGCGCGGCGGCCCCGCGCCCGGATCGTGTCGGCGATGCCCGCGCGGGAGTGGAAGCGGCCGGAGAGGGCGAGCCAGTCGCCCAGGGCGCGCTGGTAGCCGTCGTCGATCTGGACGACGTCGACGGGGAGGTCGAGGGTGTCCATCGCACGGAGGTTCTCGTGGATGTCGTCCTCGGTGACGGCGGTGAAGTACTCGTACCAGGAGCACCAGACGGTGGGGGCCGGGCGGGGGGCCGCGAGGCCGAGGCCGGCGGCCCAGTCGCCCAGCACCGACTGGATGTCCGGGCCCGTCCACTCCTTCACCGGGCCGTCGGAGCTCACCTCGGCGACCCCGTCCCGTACCACCAGACGGATGGACGGGACCTCACGTACGGGGTCGGGGGCGGCCCAGAGGCGGACCGGTGTGCCGTCGCCCGGGTCGAGGGCCAGCAGGCCCTCTCCCTGGAAGGTGCCGGCGGGGGCGGTGACACCCGGGCGGTAGCAGACCGTCGCCCAGTTGTCGTTGGTCGGACGGTACGGGGGCATGTCGAGGGCGTAGGCGCCGCTGGGGCTCCAGGACTGCCAGCCCTCCTCGTGGACCCGTGCCGTACTGGTGTCCACGGGCACGGAGACCACGTGGGTGAAGGGGTGGTGCACGAAGCTTCTCTTTCAAAAGTGGGCTGCCGAGTGGGCTGTCAGCCCTTGTTGGCACCCAGCGTCAGACCGCTCACGAACTGCCGTTGGAGTGCGAAGTACACGACCAGTGTGGGGATCGCGGTGAGGAGGGCGCCGGCGGCGACCAGGTTGGGGTCGGTGAAGTACTGGCCGGAGAGGTTGTTCAGGGCCGAGGTGATCGGCATGTTCTCGCCGGTGGAGATCAGGACGAGGGCCCAGAAGAAGTCGTTGTAGATCCAGATGGAGAGCAGGGTCGCCAGGGCGGCCATCGCGGGCTTGCACAGCGGCAGCACGATCTGCCAGTACAGGCGCCACACGGACGCGCCGTCGACGAGCGCGGCCTCGGTCAGCTCGTGCGGCAGGGAGCGCATGTAGTTGCTGAGCACGAAGGCGCAGAAGCCGGACTGGAAGGCCACGTGGATGAGGACCAGGCCGAGCGCGGAGTCGTACAGCTTGCCGCTCATCGTGATGCCGGGGATGTCGATGAGCAGGTACAGGCGGTACAGCGGGGTGATGATGACCTGCTGCGGGAGCAGGTTGCCCGCCGTGAAGACCAGCAGCAGGAAGATGTTGACGCGGAAGTCGAAGCGGCTGACGTAGAACGCCACCATCGACGACAGGAACAGCGTCAGCAGCACCGCCGGGACGGCGATGATCAACGTGTTCACGAAGTAGTGCGTCATGTCCGACTGGGTGAACGCGTTCGTGAAGTTCTCGAAGCTCAGCTTGTCGGGCCACGAGACGTAGCCCTTCTCGCTGGTCTCGCCGTAGGGGCGCATGGCGGCGTACAGGGCCCACAGCAGGGGCGCCAGCCACGCCAGTGACATACCGACGAGGAAGACGTGCAGGAGGATGCGGCCGGGGCGCAGCGGCGTGCGCTCCTTGGGAGCGGCGGTCGCGGCGGTGGTGTCGACGGTGGTGCTCATGCGCGCCGCTCCTTCCGGAAGGTCGCGATCAGATACGGGATGATCACGACGAGGGAGATCACCAGGAGGACGACGGCGATCGCCGATCCGTATCCGATACGGCTCGACTCTCCGATGATGTTGTTGGTGACGAGGATGGAGAGCAGTTCCGTGCCCTCGGCGCCCTTGTTGAAGACGAAGACGAGGTCGAAGGCGCGCAGGGCCTCGATGATGGTGACGACCAGGACGACGGTGTTCGTCGGGCGCAGGGTCGGGAAGATGACGTTCTTGAACGTCTGCCACTCGTTGGCGCCGTCGAGGGCGGAGGCCTCCCGCAGGGAGGGGTCGACGCCCTTCAGGCCGGCCAGGTACAGGATCATCATGTAGCCGGCGTGACGCCAGGACGCGGCGATGAGGATGGCCCAGAGGTTGAGGTCCGGGTCGCCGATCCAGTCGATGTAGTGGCCCGGCTCGTTGGCGCCGATCAGGCTGTTGATCAGGCCCGTGTCGGGGTTGTAGATCAGCTGCCAGACGAAGCCGATGACCGCGAGCGACATCACGACGGGCAGGAAGAAGGCCGTCTGGTAGACGCGGCTGAACCGGATGTTCTTGTCCAGCTGCACGGCCAGGAACAGCCCCAGCGGCGTGGGGATCAGGATGAGCGCAACGAACCAGATGATGTTGTGCTCGACGGCGGGCCAGAACTGCGGGTTGTTGGTGAACAACTCCTTGAAGTTGTCCAGCCCGACCCACTTGATCGAGTCGAAGCCGATGCCGTCCCAGGTGGTGAAGGCCAGCGCGATCGAGGCCAGCGCCGTCACCCAGACGAGGGCGACGTGCAGGATCGTCGGCAGACCCGCCATCAGGCCCAGCGTGAGCCTGTCTCGGCGGGTGAGGAGCCGCCGGTGCCCCTGTGGCACCTTCGCGGCTTGTGCGGTCTTGGCGGCAGGGCCGGAGCCCGGAGGCGGCGTGGCCGCCTCCGGGCTCTCGGTGGGGGTGGTCGTCATGTCAGGAGGTCATCCAGTCGTGAGGACGGTCGATCGTCAGGACGGTCGGTCGTCAGGACGCGAAGATCGTCTTCTTCTGGCGCTCGATGGACGAGAGCAGGCTGTCGACGCCCTTGGGATCGCGGATGAACTTCTGCAGCGCCGGCTGCATCACCGTCGAGGTGAAGTCCGGGCGGCTGTCGCGGTCCATGAACTGGGTGAGGGTCTTGGCGCCGGAGATCATCTCGTACGCCTTCTTCTGCAGGGCGGAGTACGAGGAGGTGTCGGCCTTGGTGGAGGCGGCCACGACGTTCGGGTCGGCCTTGAGGTAGATCTGCTCGGCCTCGGGAGTGCCGAGGAACTCCAGCAGCTTGACCGCGCCCGCCTTGTTCTTCGGGCTCTTGCTCATCATGAAGCCGTCGGTCGGGGCCTCGACGGTGTCCTGGCCGTACGCCGGGTCGATCTCCGGGAAGGCGAAGAAGTCGAGGTCGTCGAGGTCGGCCTTGTTGGTGAACTGCTGGCCCACGAAGGTGCCCAGCAGGTACATGCCCGCCTTCTTCGACGCCAGGGTCTGCGCGGCGTCCTGCCAGGTACGGCCGACGGCGCCCTCCTGGTGGTACGGCAGCAGCTCGGCCCACAGGTCGAAGACCTTGCGCACCTTGGCGTCCGTCCAGGACGCCTTGCCCGCCATCAGCTCGACGTGGAAGTCGTAGCCGTTGGTACGGAAGTTGAGCTGGTCGAAGGTGCCGAGCGCCGGCCAGGCGTCCTTGTCGCCGAAGGCGATCGGGACGAGCTTGTCCTTCTCCATCTGCTTACAGAGGGCGATCAGCTGGTCCCACGTGGTGGGAACCTCGTAGCCCTTCTCCGCGAAGACGCTCTTGCGGTAGAAGAGCGCCCAGGGGTACGTGTACAGCGGCACGAAGTAGAACTTGCCGTCCTCGCCCTTGCTGAGGCCCTTCATCGCCTCGGGGAAGTTGCCCCCGATCTTGTCCCACACGTCGTCGATCTCGGTGGCCAGGCCCTTGGACGCGAAGAACTGCATGCGGTAGCCCGCGAACCAGTGGAACACGTCGTCCGGCGTGCCCTGCAGGTAGGTGTTGATCTGCTCCTGGAACGTGTTGTGGTCCTTGGTGTTCACGTCGACCGTGATCCCGGACTGCTTCTTGAAGGCCGCGTAGATCTCGGCGAACGCCTTCTTCGGCACCGCGTCCGACGCGTTGGAGCCGAGGGTGACGGTCTTCGAGTCGGCGGCCGTGCTGCCGCTTCCGCCGCAGGCGCTGAGCAGGGGGACTCCAGCGCCGAGTGCCGCGGCCCCGCCTATGCCGCGCAGCAGGGTGCGACGGCTCGGGCCGGGGACGGAGAGACCGGAAGGTGTGAGATGCATGTACGGCTCCCTGGGGGACAGGTCGTTCGGTCTCAATGGCCCTCGCCGGTGACTGATCGAAAACAATCAGAAACCAACTCGACCGAACACGGTGGCCGCCATAACAGCTCTATGTCATGTCATACGTCAAGACTTCTTGTCCCCCTTTGTTGAAACGTAATCCCTGGTTGTCGAAACGTGACCGTCACACATGTGAGCCACTTCACTCACGGACATGCACCGACATACGGGACACCGTGACCGCACAAGCCCGCTCGCGGCCCTGTGCGTGACTATCTGAAGGCGGAGAGGGCCTTGGTGTGTTTGCGCCGGCGTATGGACGCGCCCCGGTGTCCCTTCCGCGCCGACGCCCTCCCGTCCCTCGCGTCACCCCCGTTCAACTGGATCCAGATCCGCACCTCGGTCCCGCCCAGCACCGACGACCCGATACGTACATCGCCGCCGGTCGACTCGGCGAGTCGGCGGACGATGTCGAGGCCCAGACCGGTTGAGCCGGCGCTGCCGGAGCCGCGGCCGCGAGCCATGGCGGCCTCGGGGTCGGCGATGCCCGGACCGGCGTCGGAGACGAGAACGATCACCGCGTCCTCGCCGTTGTGAACGTCGACCGCGAACGCCGTGCGCTCCGCCGTGTGCCGGAAGACATTGCCGAGGAGGGCGTCCAGGGCGGCGGCCAGGTCGGCCCGGGCGACGGGTATGCGAACCGGGCGCTCGACCCCGGCCACCCGCCACTTGCGGCCCTCGTCCTCCGCGAGCGCCGACCAGAACGCCATCCGCTCCCGGACCACCTCGGCCGCGTCGCACCCCGCGCCGGGCCCCGCCACCACCGTCTGTGGCTTGGCCTCCCGCGCCGTACGGATGATCGTGTCGACCTCCCGCTCCAGCTGCTCGACCGCCGCCCGCGTCTGCTCGGCGGCCGGCCCGTCGCCGAGCGAGGCCGCATTCAGCCGCAGCACGGTCAGCGGTGTCCGCAGGCGGTGCGACAGGTCCGCCGCCAGCTCCCGCTCGTTCGCCAGCAGCTGGACCACCTGGTCGGCCATCGCGTTGAACGCCACCGCCGCCAGCCGCAGCTCCTTCGGCCCCTCCTCCGGTACGCGCGCGCCCAGCTGCCCCTCCCCCAGTTCCTGCGCGCTCTCCACCAGCCGCCGCGCGGGCCGGACCATGCGCACCCCGAGCCGGTCGGCCACCGCGACCGATCCGACGATCAGCGCGAGCCCCACCCCGGCGAGCACCGCCCACGCCGTGGCGACCCCGTTGCTCACCTCCGACTGGGGCACATACACCTCGACGACCGCTATCTCGCCGGAGCTGAGCGCGGTGGGCTGGAGCAGCGTGGACCCGCCCGGCACCTCGGTGGTGGAGGCCCGGCCCAGCTTCCGCACGGTCGCGATGTCCCGGTCGGAGGCCCGCTGCCGGCCCAGGTCGAGCGCGGCGGCCCCCGCACCGTCCGCCGGTATGTGCACCGCCATCCCGTCGTCCGACCCGGCAGAGGCGACGACCCGCTCCAACTGCTCCCGGTCGGTGGTGATGGAGAGCGCCGGGGCGATCGCGGCGGCCTCCCGCTCGGCGTTGGAGAAGGCCCGGTCCCGTGCCATCTCCTTGATGACCAGCCCGAGCGGCACCGCGAAGGCCACCACGACCATCGCCGTCACCGCCACGCACACCTTGACCAGCGCCCACCTCATGACCGCACCGCCCCGCGCGTCCCGACCGGCCTCCACCTCATGGCCGCGCCCCCGCCCCCGGCGGCTCCAGCTTCACGCCGACCCCCCGCAAAGTGTGCAGATAGCGCGGCTTCGCCGCCGTCTCCCCCAACTTCCGCCGCAGCCACGACAGATGCACGTCGATGGTCTGGTCGTCCCCGTACGACTGCTGCCACACCTCGGCCAGCAGCTCCTTGCGCGGCACGACGACACCGGGCCGTCCGGCGAGGAACGCGAGCAGGTCGAACTCGCGCCGGGTGAGGTCGAGTCGTGCGCCGTCCAGCTCGGCCTGGCGGCGCAACGGGTCGATCGCGAGGCCGCCGACCCGGATGACCGTGGACGGGGGCGCCTCCCCGGCCAAGGCCCGGGAGCGGCGCAGTACGGCCGCCATCCGGGCGGACAGATGCTCGACCGAGAACGGCTTGGTCAAGTAGTCGTCCGCGCCCGCGTTCAGCAGGCGGACGATCTCCGTCTCGTCGTCCCGCGCGGTCGCGATGATCACCGGGACGTCCGTGATGCCGCGCAGCATCTTCAGTGCCTCCGAGCCGTCGAGGTCGGGCAGCCCGAGGTCGAGGATGACCACGTCGAAGCGGAAATACGCGACCTCGCGCAGCGCCTCCAGGGCCGTACCGACGCTGCGCACGGTGTGTGCGGCGTCCGTCAGATGCCTGATCAGCGCCGAGCGTACGAACTGGTCGTCCTCGACCACGAGCACACTTGCCATGCGCCGCACCGTACGCCATGCGGAGGAGGCCGGTCGGGGCCTGTGGATAACTCGCGCGGAGGCCCTGCACAGGGGCCTGCGAACGGGCCCGCGCACGCGCCACCCCACGACACCGCTGGGGCTCGTGGGGCAGTATGGCCGCGATGCGCAGAGGACTCCTACACGTACTGGCCTGGCTGCTCGCCACGGGCGCGGCGGTCACGTTGTCGTGGTGGGGCGTCCATACGGTGATGGCCGGCACCGCGTACGACCCGCCCCGCGCCCTGCCCATCACGGCCGCCGACGCACAGGCCCAGGGAGCCCCCGCGATCACCGCCACGGCCCTTCCGGAGCCGTCGCGGAGCGCGGAGGAACGGGAGAAGGACGGCAGCGGCGAGCAGTCCTCGACTCCTGCGAAGCCGTCGAAGTCCGCGAAGCCCAGTCCCAGTCCGAGCCCGAGCACTCCCGTCGGCTCGGACGCCGCAGACACCTCGGGCGAGATCAAGGGTTACGACACCGAGGGCGGGCGGGTGGTCCTCTCGCTCGGCGAGGAGTACGCGACCCTCGTCTCGGCGACGCCCGGCTCGGGTTGGTCGATGCAGGTGTGGAAGACGGAGACGTGGATCCGGGTCGATTTCGCCGCCGGTTCGGACCGGGTGTCGGTGTTCTGCACCTGGCACGACAGCGCGCCCCGGGTGGACGTCCAGAACTTCTGACCTCAGCGGAACACCGACGACGGCGGCGCGGGCGAGGCCACCGCCCCCGCGTCCGTCACCGGCACCGCGCCGCCCGTGAAGTCGGCGAGCGCCCTGCCGTGTTCGACGCGGCCGGGGTGCGGGTCGGAGGCGGCGCGGCGGGTCAGTTCCGCGACGGGGAGCGGCTGGTCGGAGGCGACGAGGACCGCGTTGCCGAATCGTTTGCCCCGCAGCACTGTGGGGTCTGCGACGAGCGCCAGCTCCGGAAAGACGACGGCGGCGGTGGCGATCTGGCCGCGCAGATGGGCCAGCGGCGGCCCGTCGGCGAGGTTCGCGGCGTAGCACCCGCCGGGCTTCACCACCCGCCGTACGTCCGTGAGGAATTCCGTCGACGTCAGGTGCGCCGGGGTACGCGCCGCGCTGAACACATCCGCGATCACCAGGTCCGCCCATCCGTCCGGCACCTTCGCGAGCCCTTCGCGCGCGTCCGTCGACCGCACCCGTACCCGGGCGTTCGGGTCCAACGGCAGCTCCCGCCGGACCAGTTGGACGAGGGCCGCGTCACGCTCGACGACCTGCTGGGTGGAGCGGGGGCGCGTGGCGGCCACGTACCGGGCGAGGGTGAAGGCGCCCCCGCCGAGATGCACGGCGTACACGGGCCGACCGGCCGGGGCGACGAGGTCGATGACATGCCCGAGCCGACGCTGGTACTCGAACGACAGATACGCCGGATTGTCGAGATCGACATGCGACTGCGGCGCCCCGTCGACCAGCAACGTCCACGCCCGAGGCCGGTCCCGATCCGGAAGCAGCTCGGCGAGCCCCCCGTCGACCTCCTCGACAACGGCGTCGGCCCCTTGCCCACGCCGCCCCTGCCCCTTCTTCGGCCTGCCCATTCACCCATTATCGGCCCGGACGGAGATGGGCGCGCCGCGCGGGGCACCACCCTGCGGGTCGCAGGCCCGCCCTTGAGGGGCGCGGGGCTGTGACATATGCGGCTCCGCCGCGTGGGCGCGATCAGCCACGACGAACCCGCAGCCGCCGACGGACACAACCCCGACAGCGACCAGGCCCTGACTCACCGGCAGTTGTCCGCAGCCTCAATCATCCGGGCGGCCTCGTCCAGCGCCGCCCGCAACACCGTCGGATCGGTCGCGAGGTCCGCCTCCTCGGGCGGAAGTAACCAGTCCGACCCGTCCGCGGGAACGAGCGCCGCCCCCCGCCCATCGCTCTGCGTGCACGTACTCCCCGGCACGTCCCACTCGTCAGCCGTACCGGGCGGTACCAGAAACCCGAGCGTGTCGCACGTGTCGTCATGCAGAACGGGCCCGACCGTCATGACGGGCCCCACCGCGTCGAGGGCACCCCGGCGGAGAATGTCGACCGCCTCCAGCCCCTGCCGCGCGGGCACGGTCACCAGGTCGCACTCGGAACGGGGTTCGAGGTTCTTCATCCGGTCCTCCAACACGCGCAAGCCCCTTCTCCAGCCTCCAGCGAGTGGCCGCGGGAGTGCGGGCGGTCCCCGGTCCACGTTGCTCAACGCGCCACTCCGTCAACGGCTACGGCGAAACTGCGCCGCAAAAGGATGGCAGTTCATGGCAGATCCAGGATGAGATATCCGGTTTGTAGCCAAATCACGCGTGGGGGCACCGACGGGGCGGGTACGTTCTTGCCCCGCCGGACACAGCGGAACCAACCGTGCAGCACGCACACAAGTCCTACTGAATCCGGCATGGTTCGACGGTTCGCGAGAGAGGGCCCGGCCATGGCGTCGTCATCGGTGACCTCGTCCCAGTTCCCCCGTCCACAGCGACCGAACCTCGCTTTCAGGCGGCTGCGCGGGCAGCGTTCGCCGGGCGAGTTCGCCGCGGCGGTACGGCGGGCCGCGCGCGAGATCGGCGAGCGGGTGAGCTGTGACGCGCGATACGTCGGACGGGTCGAGGCCGGCGAGATCCGCTGCCCCAACTACGCGTACGAACGGGTGTTCCTGCATATGTTCCCTGGCCGGACGCTGACCGACCTGGGGTTCGCGCCCCGCGCGGAGGTACGCGGTCGGGGGGCGCGCCCCACCGACGAGGCGCCCTCCCCTCGCAACAAGAGCCGCTCCCACTCCTCACACGGAATGAGGGGTGAGACGGAGGGGGCGTACGAGCCGTATGACACGCAAGAGATGTACGACATGCAGGACCCGCGGGGCGACACGGGCTATGTGCGCGGCCGGCGGGGCCCGCAGCACACGTACCAGAACCACGAGGAGAGCGACGTGCAACGTCGCGCATTCATGACCGGAGGTACCGCCGCGGTGGCGGCCGCCTCGCTCGGCCCCTTCGCCCTGGGCGGCGCGGCCTCGGCCGCCGGCCGTCCCGTCCACCGGGCGGGTACGGGGGAGGCGGGGGCCCTCGAAGCGGCCGTACGCAAGATTCGGCTGCTCGACGACCGGCACGGGGCGGACGGGCTGTACCGCAGGGCCTCGGCGCCGCTGCGGGCGGCGTACGCGCTGCTCGACGCGGGCACCACCCGGCAGACCACAGCCGACCGGCTGTACTCGGGGGCCGGGGAACTCGCCATCTCCGTGGGCTGGCTGGCCCATGACTCGGGGCGGTTCGACGACGCCCGCTCGCACTACGCGGAGGCCCTCGCCACGGCCCGGATGGCGGGGGACCCTGGCCTGGAGGCGCACGCGTTCTGCAACACGGCCTTCCTCGCGCGTGACGCGGGCCGGCCGCGTGAGGCGGTACGGGCGGCGCAGGCCGCGCAGCGGGTCGCCCGGCCGCTGGGGTCGCCGCGGCTGATGTCCCTGCTGGCGCTGCGGGAGGCGGGTGGCTGGGCGGGGCTCACCGACCGGACCGGCTGCGAGCAGGCGCTGGCCCGGGCGCACGCCCTGTTCGGACGGGGGGCCTGCGAGGCGGACCCCGAGTGGATGAGCTTCTACGGCGAGGCCGAGCTGGAGGGACTCGAGGCGCAGTGCTGGTCCACGCTGGGCGACTGGCCCCGGGGGGCCCGGCACGCGCGCCGGGCGGCCGGTCTCCAGAACCCGCACTTCACCCGCAACATCGCGCTCTACACCGCCGAGCTCGCCGACGACCTCGCGCGCGGGGGGCGCCCCGACGAGGCCGCGGCGGCCGGTATGCAGGTCCTCGACCTCCTCGACGAGGTCCAGTCCTCCCGCGTCCAGCAGATGCTGGCCGGCACGGCCCGCTTGCTCCTGCCCCACCGCCGGGCTGCGGGGGTGTCGGCGTTCCTGGAACGGCACGCGGGGGTCGCGCGGACCGCGTAGGCGGCAGCTTCGAGGGTGCCCCCTCGCTGTGGCGGGGCGGGGGCCGGTCTCGCTCACCGGCGCTTACCAGGTGCCGCTGAGCCCGTCCTCCCCGTCCTCCCCACCCTCGGCTTCGCTCGAGCGGGAGGTACCCCATCGCCCCAGCGGCACGACTGCCCGCAGCCAGGACTGGCGGTCGATGATCAGCCCGCCAGGTGCCCCGTGTCGTTCCAGGACTCGATCGCCGGGTCGCCGTAGGCCCAGCCCAGCACCGACAGGGAGGTCGGGTTGAGGCGGATGCGGGCGGCGAAGTCGAGGTCGAGGCCCAGCCAGCGGGCGGCTATGGAACGCAGGATGTGGCCGTGGGCGAAGACCAGCACATCGCGGTCCGCGCTCCGCGCCCACGCGACCACCTCGTCCGCGCGCGCGGAGAGCTGCCGCAGGGTCTCCCCCTCGGGGACGCCGTCGCGCCACATGAGCCAGCCGGGGCGGAAGGCCTGGATCTCGGCGGGGGTGAGTCCCTCGTACGCCCCGTAGTCCACCTCCATGAGCGTGTCCCACTCGGTGGCCCGGTCGCCGAAGCCGGCCAGTTCGCACGTCTCACGCGCGCGGGAGAGGGGACTCGTCCGGACGTCGACCCCGGGCAACCCGTCCAGGGGCGCCCGGTGGAGGCGCTCCCCGAGGAGCTTGGCACCGCGCCGGCCCTCTTCGAGGAGGGAAATGTCCGTCCTGCCGGTGTGCTTCCCGAGCAGGGACCATTCCGTCTGTCCATGCCGGGCCAGCAGGATGCGCGGTGCCATGGGGAACCTTTCCGGGGGCCTTCTGGGAGAAGGGAAAAACGAGAGGCGGATGGTTCCATCATCGCTCACGCTGTCGGGGGCAACCCGAGAGGCGATCTCTGCGTCTTGGACATCGTCTTGCACAGGGACCACAGCTGGACGACACACAGGTGAACAGCGACACACGCAGATGGGGGAGGACGTTCGGATGCCGCAGACCGAGGCGACCGAGGCACCGGTTACCAGAAGGACCGGCACACCGGTTACCGAGGCGGCGCCGAGCACGCGGCTCCGCTGGTGGACCGAGCTGCCGCTGATCCTGCTGGTGTACGGGGCGTACTCGGTCGGCCGACTGCTCGCCCGCGGCGACACCTCCCACGCCGTCGACCACGGCCTGACGATCCTGCGGATCGAGAAGGCCCTGTGGCTCAACGCCGAGCACCCGCTCAACCGTCTGTTCACCCGTGAACCCTGGATAGGGATCCCCGCCGACTTCTGGTACGCGTCGCTGCACTACCTGGTCACACCCGCGCTCCTGATATGGCTCTTCAGGTCCCGTACGGTGCGCTACCGCGCGGCCCGTACCTGGCTGCTGACCTCCACCTTCATCGGCCTCGTCGGTTTCACCCTGCTCCCCACCTGCCCGCCCCGCCTGCTCGACCCGTCCCACGGTTTCGTCGACACCATGGCCCACTACAGCGCATGGGGCTGGTGGGGCGGCGAGGCCAGCGCGCCCCGGGGCCTGGGCGGCATGACCAACCAGTACGCGGCGATGCCGAGCCTGCACGTCGGCTGGGCCCTGTGGTGCGGTGTGATCCTCTGGCGCTTCGGCGGCGGCTCGCGCCTCACGCGGACCGCCGCCGTCGCGTACCCGCTGATCACCACGATCGTGGTGATGGGCACCGCGAACCACTACTTCCTCGACGCGGTGGCGGGCGCCGCCGTCATGGGGGCGGGCCTGCTGCTGACGCCGCTGGTACTGCGGATCGCGGACCAGTGCCGCGTCTCGCTCGGACTCGGGACAGTGGCCGGCGACGGCCCGTTCGGCGGCGTCGAGGACCGGGCCGACGGCGGTGTCGGAAACCGGGTCGAAGGCGGCATCGAGGGCCGTGGCGACGGCGGTGGTCGGCAGCGCGTGAAGGGTGGGGAAGGACGGCCCGTCGAGGCGCGGGAGCGGGGGCGCGCGGAGGAGCCCGTCACTTCGGGCGCGGCCACCTCTCGGGGCTCGGTTTCCCCAATTGTCAGTGGTGGGTGCCAGACTTCCCCGCGTGAGCGAATTCCACGGCAGCGGATCATCGAACCCGAGCCGGGTGCCGCCCCCTCGGAGGCAGGGGACGGCGCTGCGGCAGCGGCTCGCTGAGCTGCGCGGACCCGAGGTCCCACCCAAGGCGCTGGACGCGCGCGCCCTCGCCGCGCTCGCGGCCAACCCGGGCTGTGAGCGCCGCGCGCTGCTGGACGGCGCGGGCGTGAACAAGGCGGTGCTGGCGGACGCGCTCGGCTCGCCCTCCGCCTTCGGCCAGTCCCAGTTCGCCTTCATGCGGGGCAACGCCTTCGAGGCGCGGGTCAAGGCGGACGGCGGCGCGGAGCTGCTGCGGCTGGTGCACGAGAGACTGGACCCCGGCGCCGAGCCGCCCACCGCGGCCTCCGTCCCCGACCTCACCGCGGTCGGCCCCGAGGGCCGCGCCGCCCGTACGGCACTGGCGTTGCGCGAGGCCACGGACGCCGGCGGCTGGTCACTGCTCGACCACCCCATGCTCGCGCTCGACGTCGCGGGTACCCCCGCGTTCCTGGAGCCGGACGCGGTGGTGGTCCACCCGGACGGCACCTGGTCGGTCGTCGAGATCAAGTCCTTCCCGATGCTGGACGGTTCGGCGGACCCGGCGAAAGTGGGCGCGGCGGCCCGCCAGTCCGCGGTGTACGTGCTCGCGCTGGAGGAGGTCGCCGCCCGGCTCGGCGGCGACGCCCGCAAGGGCGCCCCCGCCCCCGAGGTCCGTCACCGGGTGCTGCTGGTCTGCCCCAAGGACTTCACCAACCTCCCGACAGCCGCCTCGGTGGACGTCCGCAAGCAACGGGCGGTGACGCGCCGCCAGTTGGCACGGCTCACCCGTATCGAGGAGATCGCGGACGCCCTGCCCGAGGGCATGTGCTTCGCCCCTGACCTCCCTCAGGGGCAGCTGACGACGGCCGTCGAGGCGCTGTCCGCCACCTACGCCCCCGAGTGCCTCGCCGCCTGCGAGCTGGCCTTCCACTGCCGGGCCCGCTCCCGCACGGAGGGCGCGGTGACGTCCCTGGGCCGGGCCACGCGCGCCGAGTTGGGTGGCCTCACGACGGTCGAGGACGTCCTGGCGGCGGCCCACGGCAGGGCCGGCGACCCGGCCGACCCGGCCGTGGCCGCGCTGCGCAGGGCGGCGGAGCTGCGGGCGGAGGCGCTGGGAGTCCCGGCCGAGCGCCGGGAGGCCGCCGCCCTCCCCGGTTCGGTCCCGGAGGGTGCCGCATGTCGCTGATCGCCACCCTCGCCCGCCTCGAAGCCGTCAGTACGGGCCGCGCCCAGCCCGCCGCCACGGTCCTGCACCGGCATCTCTCCGCCCACCCCCTCGTCCTCGTGCCGCTCACCACCGCCGGTGAGGCCGGGGCCCCGCTCGGCGCGCTCGTGGGCACCGACCGGGACGCGCCCCGGCTGCTGGTGGTGCCACAGCCCCGGGACCGTGATCTACGGTTCGCGTTCCTGGCCGAGCTGGCGGACATCGTGCTGCCGTACGTGGACACCTACGCCGACGTCGTGGAGGCGGCCGAGCGGAACGAGACCGACCCGGAGACCGGCAAGCGCGTCAAGGTCGAGGTCGAACTGTGCGCGGACGCCCCGCAGTTGATCCTGCCCAGCCGGACGGGCATCGACTTCGTACGGCTCCTCGGGCGCTCCATGCGGTTCCGGCGCACCGCCGAGCAGGACCCGGAGGCGCCCCATCCGGCGCCGCCGCGCGTGCCGTTGCTCGGGCGGTGGCTCACCCACTTCGGGGAGCGGGCACGGGTGCCGGGCTCCTCACTGCTGCTCGCGCTCACCGACCTGCTGTCGCGGCACTGGGCGACCGGGCAGTCCGGGGTGGAGGACCAGCACCTGGGGTCGCTCCTCGCCTGGATCGACCCCCCGGAAGGCGAACCGGGCGAGGCGGCCGCGCGGCGGGCCGAGCTGGCGCGGGACGCCGAGGGCCAGTTGCTGTGCCCGCCCGCCGGGCCCGCGACCGACCCGGCGTTCGACAACAAGCTGCTGGCCCCGGCCATCGAGCGGTACGACCGGGCGCGGCTCGCCCTGGCCGCCGCCGAGGACGGCCTGGAGGCCGACGACCGGCTGGGCGCGCTGACCGCCGCCGAGCACGAGATCCGCGCCCTCGTCGAGAGCCGCACCCGGCCCACCTGGGACGCGGTCTGGCACGGACTCGACCTGCTGCGCGCCCTGCCGGAGGGCGCCCACGCGGCCGACCGGTGGACCCGCGACCGCTGGTCCTTCACCGGCCACCGGGACCGGATCGTCGCCGGGGAGCCCCCGCAGCCCCGCATCGACGACGCGGTCACCGCCGCGAACAAGCTGGCCGCGCGCGAGCGTGAACAGGCCCGCCTCGACGCCCAGGAGGCCCTCGACGACCCGCTCGTCATGGCCGGGCGGCGGCTGGCCGGGGAGGCGTTCGCCGGTGAGGTCACGGACGTCGTGATGGCGTACAGCGAGGGCAAGCGGCCCAGCCCACGGCCGCTGGTCACCGTACGGACGCGGGACCGGCCGCATCTCGGGGAGCGCGCGAAGGTGTACCGCTCGCTGGGCGGGAAGCCGCAGACGGCGGAGTTCGTGGAGTACGAGGGTGCCGAGGGTGCCGAGGGCGAGGGTCGGGAGGGCGGACTTCTGGTTCTGCGGATCATGGACAAGATGGGGCGGGGCAAGGAGCCGGAGGTGGGGTCGGTCCCCGAGAAGGGGGACCTGCTCTGCTTCACCCTCTTCGAGCACGACCAGCGGGGCGGGGCGAAGCTGCCGGACCCGGAGGAGACACCGTGGACGCACGGCGGGCCGCCGGGTGAGGCGGCCGCCGTGGCTGGAGTTGCCGACCCCGTGACCGAGGAGGACGTCCTTTGAACCCTCCCCCGCGATCAGCACCAGCCGGGTTGGAACCAGCCCGGGTTGCCGAGAGATCGAAGGCAGCGGCGCCGGCTTGGTTCTCGCTCAGCACGTCGCGAAACCACCATCTGCAACAGGGGCGACACTCCTCGTGACCAATCGCGTTCAACAAGCCCCTGCTGACCCTGGTACGGCAGCCACGCAGGCCACCGACGCGATCCTGCGCGACACGCTGCACGGCGAGGCGCGCGGCGTCGTCGTCGACTCGCCGCCCGGCGCCGGGAAGTCGACGCTCGTAGTCCGCGCCGCGCTCGAACTCGCCTCCGCCGGCCGCCCGCTGATGGTCATCGCGCAGACGAACGCGCAGGTCGACGACCTGGTGATCCGGCTCGCGGAGAAGGACCCGGACCTCCCGGTCGGCCGGCTGCACAGCAGCGACAGCGACCCGTACGACAAGGCGCTGGACGACCTGTCGAACGTGCGGAAGTCGACGAAGGCGGCCGATCTGGCCGGGCTGGACGTCGTGATCTCCACAGCCGCGAAGTGGGCGCACGTCAAGGGGGTCGAGCCGTGGCGGCACGCGATCGTCGACGAGGCGTACCAGATGCGGTCGGACGCGTTGCTGGCCGTGGCGGGGCTGTTCGAGCGGGCGCTGTTCGTGGGTGATCCCGGGCAGCTGGACCCGTTCGCGATCGTGGGCAGCGAGCAGTGGGCGGGGCTGTCGTACGATCCGTCGGCCTCGGCGGTGACCACACTGTTGGCCCATAATCCCGAGCTGCCCCAGCACCGGCTGCCGGTGTCATGGCGGCTCCCGGCGTCGGCGGCACCCCTGGTCTCCGACGCGTTCTATCCCTTCACCCCCTTCCGCAGCGGCACGGGGCACGGGGACCGGCGGCTCGGTTTCGCGGTGCCGTCGGACGGCTCCGGCCCCGACCGGGTCATCGACGAGGCGGCCGAGTCCGGGTGGGGTCTGCTGGAGCTGCCGGCCCGGCACACGCCACGGACCGACCCCGAGGCGGTACGGGCCGTCGCGCAGGTCGTCCGGCGGCTCCTCGACCGGGGTGGGGCGGCGACCTCCGAGCGCTCCGAGGAGCCCGCGCCGGTGACCGCCGACCGGATCGCCGTCGGTACGGCCCACCGCGACCAGGCCGCGGCGGTGCGCTCCGCGCTGGCCGAGCTGGGCGTCTCCGACGTGGTCGTGGACACAGCCAACCGGCTCCAGGGGCGGGAGTACGACGTCACGGTCGTCCTGCACCCGCTGTCCGGGCGCCCCGACGCGACGGCGTTCCACCTGGAGACCGGGCGGCTGTGCGTCCTCGCCTCCCGGCACCGGCACGCCTGCATCGTGGTCTGCCGCGAGGGCGTCACCGACCTGCTCGACGACCACCCGTCGACCGAGCCGGTCCAGCTGGGCGTGACCGTGAAGTTCCCGGACGGCTGGGAGGCGAACCACGCGGTGCTGGCGGAGCTGGCGGAGCATCGGGTGGCCTGGCGGCCTTAGGGCGGGGGTTGGGTGCGGGGGCCGGGTGCGGGTGCTGGGCGGCGCGTGGCCGGGGTGACCCCTGGGCGGGTGAGAGCGGGGCGGCGCCCTTGGGGGCTTGGTGTGCGGGGGCGGCGCGTGGGGGCACCGGGTGGGTTCGATGCCTACTTGCGCGGTCACGAGACAATGGACGGTGGCCCTCCTCCCGGGACGCCCCCGGGGACCGGCCACTGAACCGTCGTACGAGGAGGAGAAGACATGGCGGAGCCCACGCCGCATCGGAACCAACCGCGGCTACGCCCCGCGCCCCTGCTCTTCGAGCCGGCGGAGGCGGCCGGCGATCCCGAGCACTTCTTCGATCTGGAGTCGATCGACGATCCCCGGGCGTTGCTGTCGCGGGCGACGGAGTTGGCACAGGCGTTTCGGGCGGCGGCGGACCGGGCCGTGGAGTTCCAGGCGATCGCGGCGGCGCAGCTGGCGGATCCTCGGCGGTTCGACCGGCTGACCTCGGCGGATATCGCGGAGCGGGCGGAGTGGACCGAGGACTACGCCAAGAAGATGGTCGAGTATGGGCGGGATCTGTCGCAGGGGCGGGACGCCGGTGGGCCGGAGTCCATCTGAGCGGGGATCGTGCGGCCGGGGTCGGTAGGTGCCCGGTGCTGGGGCCTGGGTGCTGGGCTCGGGGCAGGGATTCACTCACCGGCGCTCGCCGGGTGCCGCTGCGCCCACCCGTGCCGCCTCAGCGGCACGATCGGCCGGCAGCTACGACAGGTCGACTTCCGGTACCGCTGCGGGGTGGGCGCCGCCCCGGCACGACTGCCCTCAGCCGGGACAGCCATGAAGGCCCCCGGCGGCACGACCGTCCGCAGCTGTGTACGGCGGACCGGTGGGCAGGCACGCAACCCCTCGAAACACCGTCTGGCATATGCCGGGTGGGCAAGATACCCCACTTATCCATCTCGCGTACCAGTTTCTGGCAACTGCTCGGGGTCGGGTGGTCACAGGCGGTAGATCTAGAGGTATGGGCGCTGGAGTTGAGACGGGTAGGTATCCGCAGGACGGGGTCGACGTCGCGGGGGTCACGGCGGAGGGGGCGACTTGGCTGGCCTCGGCAGGAACGTATCCGCGCAGCACGTTGACGCTGTGGGAGGAACGGCCGGCCGCGCCGGTGGTGCTGCCGTGCGGGACCGTCTTCGACGTCGTCAGCGTGCCGGCGATCTTCGGGCGGCGGATGCTCGACCGGTTATGGGACGAGGGCCCCGGCTCCGGACCGGTCGCCGTCTACCGCGGGCGCATGCTGCTGTTCGCCTCCCCCGGCACCGCCCAACGGCTGCCCACCCTCCTGGAGTGGGAGGAGTGGGGCTCCCCCGGCCGCACCGGCGCCGTCCCACCCCTCCTCTGTCACGGCATCGGCGACGCGGTGACCGTCCCGGCCGTGCTCCACACCGGAGACAAGGGAGACTGCGGAGACAGCGGCAAGAGCGGCGACCTTGGTGACAAGGGCACCGCCGAGGCCGTCGGCAGCACGCCGGACGCGCCCGGAATCACCCGGCTCGGGTCCCGTTGGCTCGTCGCTCCGGACACCCGTCGACCTTGGCTTCCGGGGCCCGAGGTGTTGCTCTGGGCGGCGGTCCGGGCGGCCCGGACGAGTGCCTCGGCGACCGTGCGCGTATCGATTTTTCCTCCCGCCGATCAGGGTGCTAAGGTCTACGACGTCAGCAGGCGCCGCTAGCTCAGTTGGTTAGAGCAGCTGACTCTTAATCAGCGGGTCCGGGGTTCGAGTC
>NZ_JBHVDX010000169.1:0-23188 GCF_042802555.1 Streptomyces sp. NPDC057474
GGCGCGGGCGCGGGCGCGGGCGCGGAAGACACATCGGATGCCCACTGCCGCACGGCCGACACAGAGAACGGGACCGCTGGCGCAGAGAACGGGACCGCTGGCGGCACAGGCGCCGAGGCCGCAGTCGGCCCGGCCCACGACGGCTCCCGTCACAGCGACCCGAGCCCCGCCGGGTCCCGTGACCGCGAGGGCTACCCCTCGCCGGACGCGGAGGCCCGCCCCCGGCGGTCCGTCGTCCCGCCGCCGAGCGCGGACGGGTCGGCGCTGCGGCGGACCGCCGTGCCCGGCGAAGCCATACCCCTCTCCTCGCCCACCGCGCCCCTCCCCGCCCGGCTCACCGTCCGTGGCCTACGTGGCCCCGGCTTCGGCCCCGTCGACCTGACCGTCGGCGAGGGCGAGATCGTGGGACTGTACGGGCTCATCGGGTCCGGGCGGACGCGGGTGCTGGAGACCCTGTTCGGCAGGCGCCGGGCCGTCGGCGGCAGCGTGCGCATCGGCGAGCGGGTCGTCTCGCCGGCCCGGCCCGCCGACGCGCTGTCCGCCGGGATCGCGCTCGTGCCGGCGGACCGGCGGGCGCAGGGGCTGTTCGCGGGACTGAGCGCGCAGGACAACGTGCTGTTGCCGAGCGTGCGGACGCTCGCCCGGCGCGGGGTTCGGGCACTCGGCGCGGAGCGGCGGGTGTTCGGCTCGCTCGCCGAGGCGGTGGGGCTGCGGCCCGCGCGGCCGGGGCTGCCGGCCTCGGCGTTCTCCGGCGGCAACCAGCAGAAGCTGCTGCTCGGCCGCTGGATCAACGAAGCCCGGGCCGTCGACGTGCTGCTGCTTGACGAACCGACCCAGGGCGTCGATGTCGGCGCCCGTCAGGAGATCTACGACGTCGTGTCGACGCTCGCCGAACAGCGCGGCACGGCCGTGCTGTTCGCCTCCAGCGACCCGGAGGAGGCGGCCGGCCTCGCCCACCGCTGTCTGATCGTCGACCGGGGCCGCATCGTCGCCGAACTCTGCGGCGCCGACCTCACAGAAGAGTCCCTGCTGGCCGCCGTCCACGACGCCGGTCCGGCCGCACCGCCCACCCCGCCCCACGAAGGAGCAGCATGACCACCGTGACCGCCGCGGAGCGCGTCGTCCCCGGCCCGCGCGCGCTGGCCGCGCACGGACTGACGACGGTGCGGCGCCATCCTCTGCTCGTCGTCCTCACCCTGCTGGTGCTGGTGTTCCAGCTGTCCACCGGCAGCTTCCTCGACCCCGGCAATCTGCGCGGGATCGCCACCGACGCGGCCGCCCTCGCGATCGTCGCCGTACCACTGGCCCTGCTGGTCATCAGCGGCTATCTGGACCTGTCCGTGGGCTCGACCCTGGCGCTCGGCGCCCTGACGGCGGGCTGGCTCGCGGGTGAGCAGGCCCAGTCCCCCGTGGTCGCCGTCCTCGGCGCGCTGGCCGTCGGCGCGGCGGTCGGTGCCGTGAACGGGGTGCTCTGCTGCTACCTGGGGCTGTCGCCGTTCATCGTGACGCTGGGCATGCTGGCAGCCGTGCGCGGACTGGCGCAGCAGCTCTTCCCGCTACCGCTGAGCGGGTTCGGCGACGGCTTCGCGTGGCTGGGCGGGGCACGGATCGCCGGGATCGCGGCGCCCGTGGTCATAGCCGCCGTCGTGCTCGTCGCCGGGGCGCTGTTCCTGGCGTACACGCCGACCGGACGGCACGTGTTCGCGATCGGCGTCAACCGGGAGGCCGCGTACCTCTCCGGCATCGACGTCCGCCGTACGCCCTTCGCGCTGTTCGTGGTCACGGGTACGGCGGCCGCGCTGGCCGGGGCGATCAAGGCGTCCGTGCTGGACAGCGTGGTCGCGGGCACCTCGGGCACGGGCTTCGAGCTGACCGTGCTCACGGCGGTGCTGCTGGGTGGGGTCGCGCTGAGCGGCGGTTCCGGTTCGGTTCTCGGGGTCCTGCTCGGCGTGCTCTTCCTGGGTTGCCTGCAGAACGGGCTGACACTGCTGAGCGTGCCGACGTTCTGGCAGCAGATGGCCCAGGGCGTGGCCCTGGTGGCGGGCGCCGCGCTCGCCTACTTCGGCCCACGCACGACCCGGTGACCGCCGGTCCGCCTTTCACCTCGCCCTTCCCCTCATTCAGACACCCCAGAGAGGTCCTCGTGAGCGACACTTCCCCCACCCTCGTCCTGACCGGCGGTCAGGTCATCACCGTCGACGCCGGTTTCTCGGTCGCCGAGGGTGTGGCCGTGCGCGGCCGGGAGATCGTCGCGGTCGGCACTGACGCCGAGATGCGTGCCCTGGCCGGACCGGCGACGAGGATCGTCGAGCTGGCCGGGCGGACCGTGCTGCCGGGCATCAACGACTCGCATCTGCACGGCGCCGCGTACGGGCTGGCCAAGCCGCCGTTCGCCCTCGACGTCGGCCATCCGGTGGTGGGCTCGATCGCCGACATCGCCGGGGCGGTGGGCGCGGCGGCGCTGGACGCGGCGCCCGGCGAGTGGATCGTCGGCCTGGGCTGGGACCCCGGCTATCTCACCGAGTGCCTCGCCGATCCGGGCCGCCTCCCGCACCGCGGTGACCTGGACGTGGTGGCGCCCGACCACCCCGTCTGTCTGACCGACTTCTCGCAGCACATGGTGTGGGCGAACAGCGAGGCGCTGCGCCGGTGCGGGATCGACGCCGGCACGAAGGCGCCCGACGGCGGGGTCATCGACCGCGATGCCGACGGCCGGCCCACCGGCATCCTCCGCGAGGCAGCCGGCGTCCTGCTGCAGGCCGCCCTGCCCTCCCCCACCGTCGCCCAGCGCCGCCAGGCCATCCGGAACGTCGTCGCCGAACTCCACTCACGCGGCATCACCAGCTACACCGAGCCGGGCCTCGGCCCGGGCGGCGCCGAGACCCTGTTCGGCGGGCTGAGCACCGACAACTGGACCGCGTACGCCGACCTGGCCGCGACCGGCGGTCTGCATGCCCGGGTCAGTGTTCTCCTCCTGCCCGCGCCCATGGGCGGCTCCGCCGACGACGTCCGCAAGGGCCTCGCCGAACTCCACCGCCCCGAGTCCGCCGACCCCCGGCTGCTCAACGCCATCGGCATGAAGATCTTCGCCGACGGGGTGCCCCCGAACCGTACGGCCTGGATGAACGAGCCCTACGTCGACGGCGGCCACGGCTCCCTCTGCGTGCACGGGCGCACACCCGAGCTCCAGGTCGACGAGCTGTTCGACATGATCCGTGTCGCCCACGAAGCCGGGTACCAGCTGGGTGTCCATGTCACCGGCGACCGGGCCATCGACCTCGTGGTGGACGCGTTCCTGGCGGCGCAGAAAACCGTGCCGCGCCCCGACGCCCGGCACTACGTCATCCACGGCGACTTCATCGGTGCGGACAGCCTCGCCCGGCTGGCCGCGCACGGCTACGGAGTCAACATGAACCCCGCCATCAAGTGGACGATCTCCGACCTGATGGCGGAGGTCGTGGGCACGGAGCGGTCGGCGTACCAGTGGCCCGCGCGTTCGGCCTTCGACGCGGGCGTCGCGGTGTGCGCCAGCTCGGACGCGCCGATCACCGAGCCCGACTGGCGGCAGGGCGTCGCCGGGATGCTGCTGCGCGAGTCGAAGGCCAGCGGCCGGGTGAGCGGTCCCGAGCAGCGCGTGGAGCTCGCCGAGGCGCTGCGGGCGTACACGATCAACCCGGCGCGGCAGGACTTCGCCGAGGAGTGGAAGGGGTCCGTGGAGGTGGGGAAGGTGGCCGACCTGTGCGTCCTGGACCGGCCGTTGCTGGACATCGATCCGCGTGACATCACGGGGGCCCAGGTGGACATGACGGTGTTCGACGGCGGGGTCGTCTTCGAGCGCTGAGCCGTAGTCCGTGGGCCTCGTGCGATGAGCTGGGCAGATGCCGATGCCGGCGCCGCGCGTGCGGCGCCGGCATCGCCGTGCCGTCAGCCCGTCAGCCCGTCAGCACCGTGACCCGCCGCATGACCTCCTTGCAGAAGGCGCCCACCCCGTCGGGGTCGTCGATGAACTGGTTCGGCTTGACGCAGAAGGTCGTGAAGCCCTGTTCCAACTGCTCCGGTATCGAGGCGAGGGCCGCGCCGAGGTCCGCCGGGGAGTGGTCGTCGGGGAAGACAGCCTGGGTGCCGCCGACCATCTCCAGGTCGGCGGCGTCCCGGCCGGCGGCGGCCATCGCCTCGTCGAGGGCTTTCAGGTCCTCGGGCGTCGGCCGCCCGAGCGGGTGGAAGCCGTGGCCGTACCGGACCAGCCGGCGCAGCACGGGACCGTGCAGGCGCTGCCCGCCGAACCAGAGCCTCGGGCCCTCGGGGCGGTACGCCTTGGGCTCGAAGTAGACGTCCCGGAACGGGTAGTGCTCGCTGTCGTGGGACATCGGGGACGGCCCCCAGGCCTTCGCCCAGACCTCCAGGTGTTCGTCGAGGAGCCGGCCGCGTCTGCCGAAGGGCACGCCGAGCGCGTCGTACTCGTCCTTGCTCCAGCTGACCGTGGGCTGCACCAGCAGCCGTCCCTCGCTGAGCAGGTCGAGGGTGCCGAGTTCCCGGGCCATCAGCAGGGGGTGGCGCAGCGGGGCGAGGACGGCCGCGGCGGCCAGGCGCAGGCGCTCGGTGACGGAGGCGATGGAGGCGAGGAGGAGCAGGGAGTTGGGCCAGGGGGTGTACGGGTCCTGATTGCCGGGGAGGGCGTAGTCGCGGGGGTTGCCCATGATGCCGTCGGCGGCGGCGTCGGGGCCGAGCACGATGTGTTCGCTGACCATGACGGAGTCGAACCCGGCGTCCTCGGCCTCGCGCGCCCATCGTACGGCGGCGGGCAGGTCGGCCCGGCCGCCGGTGAGGGTCCAGTTCTCGCTGAGGACCAGCAGCATGCGGGGGGTGGTGCTCATGGCGGTTTCCTTCTCCTCCGTACAATTTGATCCCGAATGACCGAACAACCGTTGTGCCCACACCGTCGATCCGAGGAGCACCCGTGCCCGGCCAGCGATCCATCACCGAAGCCGAGAAGCTCGCCGCGGCGAAACTGGGGGACTTCCCCATCCGCCGGGACCAGATGGCGGCGGTGGCGAACATCTACCGGGCCGCCTCGGCGGTGCGGCAGCACCTGGAGAACTCCGTGCTGCGCGGCTCCGACCTCACCTGGACGGCCTTCGTGGTGCTGTGGGTCGTGTGGGTGTGGGGCGAGTCCGAGACCCGGCACGTGGCGGAGGAGGCGGGCATCTCCAAGGGCACGCTCACGGGTGTGGCCCGCACGCTGGAGTCGCGTGGGCTGGTACGGCGGGCGGACCACCCGACGGACGGACGGCTGGTGCTCCTCGCCCTCACCGACCAGGGCGAGGAGCTGATGCGGCGGGTGTTCCCGGCGTTCAACGAGGAGGAGGCCTTCGTCACCGGGCAGCTCAGCGACGCGGAGTGCCGGAGCCTCGCGGAGGGGCTGCGCGGTGTCGTGCTCCAGGTCGAGGAGCACGGCGAGGAACGCCGCCGCACCCTGCTGAACGGCGCCGAGCCCGCACCCCGCCGCAGCGGCCGGCGCCCGAAGGCCTGACGCCTCCGCGGACAGCGGTGCACCTGCCCCTTCACGTCGACACCTCCGCGCCATCTCGTTTGGATTCAAACAAGATAGGCAGGCGCGGAACCATGGTCAAGAGCCGCCGGTGATTCGACTGCGCGAGAGCTGTCGGTGATTCGCGGTAATTCGTTTGCGGGGGCGGAGCACCCGGCCCCAGGATCTGCGCATGCTCATCATCGACGCCTTCCTGCCGCTGACCCTCGCCACCGCGTCGCCGGTGCGGGGCCTGCAGCAGTCCGGTCGACCGTGGGGGCCGACACCGCCCCGGCCGTGACGGCCGCGCTCGTCGCGGGGCTCCTCGCCGGCTATGGCATCGCCATCCCCGTCGGAGCCGTCGCGACCTACCTCGTCTCCCTCACCGCCCGTACGTCCCTGCGGACCGGAGCCTGCGCCGCGCTCGGCGTCGCGACGGCCGACGGACTGTACGCCCTGCTCGCGGCCCTCGGCGGTACGGCCCTCGCGGCCGCCCTGCAGCCGGTGCTGGTGCCCCTGCGCCGGGCCTCCGCCCTGGTACTCCTCGCGCTGGCGGTACACGGCGCGGTCGCGGCCCTGCGCCGGTACCGCGCCCGGCTGCTCACCACCCGCCCGCGACCGGACCCGGTGAGCCCGGCACGCGCCTACGTCGTCCTGCTGGGGATCACCCTCCTGAACCCCACCACGGTCGTCTACTTCGCCGCGCTCGTGCTCGGCAGCCGCGCCACCGACGCCGTGAGCCCCCTGGAACAGACGGTGTTCGTCCTTGCCGCCTTCCTCGCCTCCGCGAGCTGGCAACTGCTCCTCGCGGGCGGCGGCGCACTGCTCGGCCGGGCGCTGACAGGCCACCGGGGGCGGCTGGTGACGGGGCTCCTGTCGAGTGCCGTGATCGCGGTACTGGCGATGCTCATGCTGGCGCCGTCACACGGTGCGTGAAGGCGGGCGAAGTCCCGTGTGCGTGCGGCGCGATGAGGATGAATCCGGGAGCGGCAGGTGTTGAATGCGGGGGACAGTCTGAACGCGACAGCAAGGGACGGTTGCCATGCCACTTGAGGGCGAATACGTGCCCAGCCCGACGCAGTGGGTGCGCGAGCAGGTCGAGTTGTACGAGAGCTCGGGCGGCACGCAGGGGACGACGTTGCTGGACACGGGCCTGCCCGTCATCGTGCTCACCACACGCGGCGCGAAGAGCGGGAAGCTCCGCAAGACCCCGCTGATGCGGGTGGAGCACGACGGGCGGTACGCGGTCGTGGCCTCGCAGGGCGGCGCGCCCAAGCACCCGGTCTGGTACCACAACCTCAAGTCCGACCCGCACGTGGAGCTCCAGGACGGGCCCGCGCGGCAGGAGCTGACCGCCCGCGAGGTCACCGGGGACGAGAAGGCCGCGTGGTGGGACCGGGCGGTCGCCGCGTACCCGCCGTACGCGGACTACCAGAAGCAGACCGACCGGGAGATTCCCGTCTTCGTGCTGGAGTCGCCGGAGGGATGACGACTCACCGGACGACTCACCGGCAGTGAGAGCGTGTCGCGGGTGCGGAAAGCGCGGAGAAAAACTTTCGAAGCGTCGCGCATGATCCCTCGCGCACCGGGCACCCGAGCCTCAGGCCCCGCCGCGTCCCCCCGTCGCGGCGGGGCTTTCCCCTGCCCGCTCCCCCGGCCCCGTCTTCTCCGTCACGTCGAGGAAGATCTGGTCGGCCTCGGGAACGACGTGGGCGATGGAGCCCTTGATGCGGACGGCGACCTCCTCGACCTCCTCGCTGTCGAGGCCGGGGACGAGGTCGACGCGGGCGGCCACGAGGGTGGAGTCCAGGCCGAGTTGCATGGTGAGCAGGGCCTCGACGCTGTCGATCTCGGGCTGCGCCGCCAGCAGGGAACGGATCTTCCGGCTGGGTTCGGGATCGGCGGCGACCCCGATGAGCTGTTCGCGGGCGTCCCGGCCTAGCCAGTAGGCGACGTACACGAGCAGCGCCCCGATCGCGAACGACGCGGACGCCTCCCAGATCACCTGGCCGGTCACCATGTGCAGGGCCATCCCGGCGATCGCGAGGGTCACCCCGAGCACCGCCGTGCCGTCCTCGGCGACGACCGTACGCAGCGCCGGGTCCCGGAGTCCGTCGACGCCGCCCTGCCCCCGCACCTGGTGCAGTGCGCGCAGCAGTGAGGCGCCCTCGGAGAGGAGGGCGACGCCGAGGACGGCGATACCGACGACATAGCCGTCGTAGGACTCCTCGCTCTTGGCCGTCAGGGCGTGGACCGCCTGGTAGAAGGAGAAACAGCCGCCCATCACGAAGATGCCGACGGCGGCGAGCAGGGACCAGAAGAAGCGCTCCTTGCCGTAGCCGAAGGGGTGCCGGCTGTCGGCGGGGCGGCGGCTGCGGCGCAGCGCGGCGAGGAGGAAGACCTCGTTCATGCTGTCGGCGACCGAGTGGGCGGCCTCCGAGAGGAGGGCGGGCGATCCGGCGAGGAGTCCGCCGATGGTCTTGGCCACGGCGATCACGAGGTTGGCGCCGAGGGCGACGAGGACGGTGATCCGGGTCCTGCGGTCCTCCCGTGCCTTGCTCTCCTCGTGGGTCCCCGGTCCTTCGAGAACCGCCCCGCCCCGGTCTTCCGTCGTCTCGGTGTCTGCTGATGCGCTCGTCACTTTCGCCGACTGCCCCGACCGGTCGCGCTCACACCGTGGGTGTCGCTGAAATCGGGGAACTCTCATCAGGGCATACGTATCCGGACAGACCGGGAGGGCGGGCGGCATGAGTGGCGGCGAGGGCAACGAGGCGTACGGGAGGAAGGCGTTCAAACGGTCCAGGAGCCACTTCGCGGACCGGATCACGGCCGACGGCCGGGACGGCTGGCCCGTGGAGGCGGGCCGCTACCGGCTGGTGGTCAGCCGGGCCTGCCCCTGGGCGAGCCGGGCGGTGATCTCGCGGCGGCTGCTGGGCCTTGAGGACGCCCTGCCGATGGCCGTCACCGATCCGATCCAGGACGACCGCAGCTGGCGGTTCACGCTGGACCCGGACGACCGCGACCCGGTGCTCGGCATCCGGTTCCTGAAGGAGGCCTATGACGCGCGGGAGAGCGACTACCCGGGCGGGGTCAGCGTCCCGGCGATCGTGGACGTGCCGAGCGGCGAGCTGGTCACCAACGACTACCAGCGGCTCACGCTCGACCTCGCCACCGAGTGGACGGACCTGCACCGCGAGGGCGCGCCGGACCTGTATCCGGCGGCCCTGCGCGACGAGATCGACACGGTGATGGCCGAGGTCTACGAGGACGTCAACAACGGGGTGTACCGGGCGGGCTTCGCCACGGGGCAGGAGGAGTACGAGGAGGCCTGTGCCGGGGTGTTCCGGCGGCTGGAGGCATTGTCGAAGCGGCTGGCGCGGCAGCGCTATCTCGTCGGGGAGACGATCACGGAGGCGGACATCCGGCTCTTCACCACGCTGGTGCGTTTCGACCCCGTCTACCACGGTCACTTCAAGTGCAACCGCTGGAAGCTGGCGGAGGACCAGGTGCTGTGGGCGTACGCACGTGATCTCTTCCAGACCCCCGGATTCGGCGACACCGTCGACTTCGACCACATCAAGCGGCACTACTACCAGGTGCACACGGGCATCAACCCGACCGCCGTGGTGCCGCTCGGCCCCGATCTGGCGGGCTGGCTCACGCGCCACGGCCGCGAGGATCTGGGCGGCAGCCCGTTCGGCGACGGGACTCCTCCGGGGCCGGTGCCCGAGGCCGAGGTCGTGGCCCCGCAGGGCCGTCCCTGATCCGGCGACATCGCGACGTGAAGGAGAAAAACCAGATGTCCAAGAAGAAGAAGCTCCCCCTCGCCTATCAGCCTCTCGGCTTCGCCCTCGGCTGGGCGGGTGGTGCGCTGGCCTCGCTGGCGTTCCGCAAGACCTGGAAGCTGATCCGCCACGAGGACGACGCGCCCGACGCACTGGACCGGGACCGCAGCTGGGGCGAGGTCCTGCTCGCGGCGGCCGTCCAGGGCGCGATCTTCGCGGTCGTGCGCAGCGCGGTGGACCGCACGGGCGCGAAGGCCATCGAGCGGTCCACCGGGGTGTGGCCGGCCGCCGAGAAGGGAGGCCGGGACTGACGTTCAGGGCCTGTCCGGTGGATCCCGCGCGGACCGCCGGACAGGCCCTGGCCCTGCTGGGGAAGGTGCTGGTTCCAGTGCGCTGCGCCTGAAATCCGTCGGTGGATCTGCCTCGTCTCGGCGGTCGAACTCCCGCCGCCGACCAGGCGCGTTGACCGTCCGCGGCTCAGCCGGAACCGCCTAGGAACTCCCGGCGCAGGACACTAGCCCTGCTTCGGGGCCGTGGAGTGTTCGCGGCGCAGGGTGAAGGAGTGGCCGGCCGGGTCGGAGTAGCCGCGCTCCTCGAACGGCCCGGCCGCATCCTTCGTGTCCACCGGACGCCCACCGAGGGAGACTATTCGCCGCTCGGCCTCGTCCAGGTCGTCGACGTAGAAGTCCAGATGGGCCTGGAGGGAGTTCTCGGGGCGTGGCCAGCTCGGCGGGGTGGCGTTGACGTCCCGGCGGAACGCCAGCCGGGCGCCACAGGCACCCTCGATCTCGACGCGGTTGGCCGTCGCGTCCGTCTCCTCCCCGTCGAGCAGTCCTTGTAGAACACCGCCAGCTTCTCCGGCTCGGCGCAGTCCAGCACCACGAGGCCCGCCTGTACCAGTGCCATGTCTCCTCCGTACGGGATCCCGGGCGCGGGGAACGGTTCCGCCGCCGCCCATACGCTCCCCGGGTACCCGCCGGCTACAGGTTCAGCCGCAGTGTGAGCGCCTGCGGCCGGAACGACTCCCGCTCGTAGAACCGGATGCCGTCCGCGTTGGCCGCCGAAGCGGTCACCTCCGCGTGCGCCGCGCCCTGTTCCCGCGCCCACACCAGGAAGGTGTCGACCAGCCGGGCCCCGACCCGGGCGCGCCGGTGCTCGGGCCGGACGTACAGCGCCATGAGGGTGGCCGATCCGACGGGGCGCATGGTGGAGGGGACGGACATCGATCCCGACAGATGGCCCACCACCTCCCCGTCGTGCAGCGCGGCCAGCAGCAGCCGGCCGGGGTCCTGGAGGGCGGCCGTGAAGGCCTCGGCGCCGTGCAGGCGCGGCCAGTCCACGTTCAGGCTCGGGTCCCGCTCCCCGCCGTCCTCGGCGAACAGCCAAGAGCTGGAGACGACGATCCCCGGTACGTCCTCGGCGCGGGCGCGCCGCACGATCACCTCTTGCTCACTCATGGACGGGAACCTAACGGCAAGGTCTGACAACCCGTCCACGACGATCCACGGGCCCCCGGGGTGAGCTTCCTGGACAGTCGTCCAGCTATAGTGGACACCTGTCCAAGAAGTTTCGGAAGCATCGAGTGAACTCGAGTGAACGACGGAGTCTGTTGACCATGGAGATCCTGGCGAACGTGCTGGTCGCGCTGGTGGCGGCGCTGCACGCGTACATCCTGGTGATGGAGATGTTCCTGTGGCAGAAGAAGCCGGGGATGTCCTTCCACGGGCTGGACGCGGAGATGGCGAAGCGGACGGCCTCGCTGGCCGCCAACCAGGGGCTCTACAACGGCTTCCTCGCCGCGGGTCTGGTGTGGGGCCTGATCGCCGGTGACCCGACCGGTTACCGGGTCCAGATCTTCTTCCTCGCCTGTGTGATCGTCGCCGGTGTGTACGGCGCCGCCACCGCCAACCGCCGCATCCTCGTCGCCCAGGCGCTCCCCGGCGCGCTCGCCCTGGCCGCCGTCCTCGTCGCGGGATGACCCCGGAGGACCCCCGGGCCACGGAGGACCCCCGGGCCGCCCGGACCCGGGCCAGGCTGCGGGAAGCCCTCCTCGACGAGTGTGCCCGGCACCCGCTGCACGAGATCGGCGTGGCCGCGCTGGTCCGCCGGGCGGGGGTCGGCCGGGCCACGTTCTACGTGCACTACCCGGACCTGGAGGCACTGGCCGTCGACGCCTGCGCCGATGTCGTACGGGAGGCCGTGGAGGCGCTGCACGCCTGGCGCGGGCGCCCTGACCCGGTGCGGGCGCCGGCGGCGCTGCCGGAGTTCTTCGCCGGTCTCGCCCCGCACGCGGCCCTGTACCGAGCCCTGCTGGCGCCCGGTGGCGGCGGGCCGCTCGGCCGGGTCCTGCACCGGGACCTGCGTGCCTACAGCCTCCGCGAACGCGAGCTCGCGGGGGCCGCGGACGCCCCGCTGGTGGCCTCCGCCGTGGCGGCGACCTTCGCGGGGGTCCTGGCCGACTGGCTGCACGGCCTCCTCGACGGCACCCCTCAGGAGATCGCCGACCAGGCGTGGCAGCTGCTGGTCGCGCTGCACCGGAGCCGGTGAGCGCACCTTCGGCTCAGGCGCAGCCCATGCCCTTCGCCACCTCGGGCCAGACCTCGACCCCGTCGGGGGTGCGGACGTACGCCTTCGAGAGGTCGTCCTCGACGAGCCACAGCGCCCGGTCCTCGTAGCGGTACCCGGTGTCGTGTGCCCGCGCGGGCATGCGGACATGTCTCTCCTCCGACGCCGAAGGTACCCGGGACGTTCGACAGCCCTGTGGGTGACCTGGTGTCCAGGTCACCCACAGGGCCGGGGTCACGCGGGGAGGACGTGCCCCGGCGGGAGATGGCTCCTCGGGACGTCGGAACCCGTCAGAACGTCAGTACGGGCTTGATGCTCTTGCCGCCGCTCATGTCCGCGACCGCCTGGGCGATGTCCTCGAACTTGTAGCGGCTGATCAGCCGGTCGAGCGGGAGCTTGCCCTCCTTGACCAGCTGGACGAGGACCGGGATGGCGGTCTGGATCTCGTTGTCGCCGAGGGTGAGGCCGACGACGCGCTTGCCGCCGAGCATGCCGTTGACGTCGAGGGAGACCTCGGTGCCGAACGGCGGGGCGCCCACGATGACGAGGGTGCCGCGCGCGGCGAGGGCGTCGACGCCCTTGCGGAGCACGAAGACGCTGCCGGTGGTCTCGACGACGCCGTCGGCGCCCCGGCCGCCGGTGATCTCCATGACGGCCTCGGTGATGTCGGCGACCTCACTCGCGTTCACCGTGTGCGTGGCGCCCAGCTCCTTGGCCAGCTCCAGCCGCTCGCCGACCTTGTCCACGGCGATGACCGTGGTCGCGGGGGTGAGGGCCGCCGCCATCACGGCGGAGAGGCCGACAGCCCCGGCGCCGAGGACGACGAGGGTGCTGCCCGCGCGGGGCTCCAGAACGTTCCAGACGGCGCCGACACCGGTCTGGACGCCGCAGCCGAGCGGCGCGATGGAGTCCAGCGGTACGTCCGGGTCCACCTTGACGAGGCCGCGCTCGTCGACCAGGGCACGCTCGGCGAAGGAGGACTGGCCGAAGAAGTGGCCGCCCAGTTCCTTGCCGTCGCGGCTGATGGTGCTGGTGCCGTCGGCGCGGCGGCCGCCGATCAGGTTCAGCGGGAGCCAGGTCGCGCAGTACGCCGGGTGCCCGTCACGGCAGTTCTGGCAGCCGCCGCAGGAGGTGAAGGACAGCACGACGTGGTCACCGGGCACGACGGAGGTGACACCCGGGCCGACGGCCTCGACGACACCGGCGCCCTCGTGGCCCAGCACCCCGGGCAGCGGGAACGGCAGCCCGCCGCCGGCGACACCCAGGTCGGTGTGGCACAGCCCGGCGGCGACCATCCGGACCAGGACCTCGCCCTGCCCCGGCTGGTCGAGGACGACCTCGGAGAGGGTGAAGGGCGCGCCCCCGGACTCGACCACTGCGGCACGTGTGGTGGTGGACATTCTCATGAACTCCTTGTCTTGTCCGTGAGCCGCCGGAGCGGTCCTGCGGCTCACGAGTGATCCCGGGGAGGTGCTCAGTCGAGCGAGACGACGACGGACTTGACCTTGGTGTAGGACTCCAGGGCCTCGGGGCCGTACTCGCGGCCGAAGCCGGAGGCCTTCACCCCGCCGAAGGGCACGGCGGGGTCGAGCATCGGCCAGTCGTTGACCCAGACGATGCCGGCCTGGAGGCGGTCGGCGACGCGGTGGGCGCGGGTGAGGTTGGTGGTCTGGATGCCGGAGGCCAGGCCGTACGGCGTGGAGTTGGCCAGCTCGACGGCCTCGTCCTCGGAGTCGAAGGGCTGCACGGTGAGGACCGGCCCGAAGACCTCCTCCTGGACGACCCGGGAGTCGTTGGTGAGGTCGGCGATGACGGTGGGCTTGTAGTAGTAGCCGCCGTTCAGGTCGAGGCGCTCGCCGCCGCAGACGATGCGGCCGCCCTCCTTGCGGGCCAGCTCGACGTACTCCTCGACCTTCTTCAGGTGCCGCTCGCCCGCCATCGGGCCGATAACGGTCTCGGGCTGCCGGGGGTCGCCGATCGGCACGCCGGGCACGGCGTCGGCGAGGATGCCGACCACGGTGTCGTAGACCGGGCGGGCGACCAGCAGGCGGGGGCCGCCCATGCAGAACTGGCCGGTGTTGAAGACGAAGCCCTTGATGATGGCGCCGATGGCCTTCTCGATGTCGGCGTCCTCGAAGACGAGGTGTGCCGCGTTGCCGCCCAGCTCCATGGTGACCTGCTTCAGGCCCTCGCCTGCGACGCTCGCCGCGTGCCGGCCGGTCGCGGTGGAACCGGTGAAGGCGATCTTGTCGACGCCGGGGTTGCGCAGCAGCGCCTCGCCCGCGACCGGGCCCGTGCCGGTGACGACGTTGTAGACGCCGTCCGGGACGCCGGCCTCCTTCAGGAGCCCCGCCATGTAGAGCGCGCTGAGCGGGGTCTCCTCGGCCGGCTTGTGCACGACCGTGTTGCCGGCCGCGAGCGCCGGGGCGATCTTGGAGCCGGCCAGGATCAGCGGGAAGTTGAACGGGGTGATCGCGCCGACCACACCGATCGGGCCGCGCTTGGTGTAGGCGAGGCGGTTGTTCGGGACGTCGCGGGCGGAGCCGTCCAGGGACCAGGCGAGGGAGGCGTAGTACTCGTAGTCGTTGGCCGCGTTCGTCACGTCGACGGCGTGGGCCAGCATGATGGGCTTGCCGACGTCACGGCTCTCCAGGGCCGCGATCTCGTCGGCGTTCTCCCGGATCAGCTGGGCGACGCGGTTCAGGATCCGGCCGCGCTCGCGGCCGCTCAGCCCGGACCACGTGCCGTTGTCGAACGCATCGCGCGCGGCGCGCACGGCGGCGTCGACGTCGGCGGCGCCCGCCTCCGCGACCGTCGTGACCACCTGGCCCGTGGACGGGTCGATCACGTCGGCGCGTGCCCCATCAGTCGCCTCAACCCACTGTCCACCGATGAACAGCCGCCCGGGCTCGCTCTCGAAGGTGGTCGTCATTGCCCGCTCCTCAGCCTTGATTCAGCCTTGATCGCCAAGTCTTCAACCAACAGGATTCCTGTTGGTTCGCAGTTTCATTACACACAGGTTTCCTGTCAATGCCTTACGCTGATCCTCATGGTCGGCACCAAGGCACCTCCCTCCCTCCTCTACATGGTCAAGCAGGTCGAGCTCGTTGTCCGCTCGCGCCTGGACGAGCTGGTGAAGCCGGCCGGGATCACAGCCCTGCAGTACACGTCCCTCACGGTCCTGGAGCGGCACGACGGACTCTCAGCCGCCCAGCTCGCCCGCGACTCGTTCGTCACGGCCCAGTCCATCGCCGATCTCGTCCGAAGTCTCGAGAACCGCGGGCTCGTACGCCGGGAGCGCAATCCGCGAAACCGGCGCGAGCTGCTGATCCTGCTGACCGACGAGGGGCGCGAGCTGCTCGCCCACTACGCCGAGCCCATGCGTGACCTGGAGGAACGCATGATCCGCGACCTCACCGCGCACCAGGCCGACCAGTTCCGGCAGACGCTGTCGAAGGCGTGGCACGCCCTGTCGTAGGGGGCTCCGCCCAAAACTCCGGACGGATTGCCGCAGAAATCGAAGACATATGTCAATCGAACATGCTGAAATTCACTCTGCCGAGGGTAACTTGCAGGGCAGGGACGGGTTTTGCCCTCATGCCTGTCCTCACACAGTCCGGTTGGAGGCGATGCCGTCGTGTCGAGCGACCCCACTCCGCCCGCGACCGGGTACCTGCGCGTCCGCACGGACCGCGGCCGTACCGTGCTCGAACTGCACGGCGAGATCGACATCGCGGCGGCCGTGGAGATCATTCCGCACCTCGACGCGGCGACGAGCCGCCCCGGCGCCCGGATCGTGATCGACCTGCGGCACGTCGAGTTCTTCGACTGCTCAGGCCTGCGGCTGCTCTACCGGGCCCGGCAGCGGGTGCTCGACCGCGACGGCGAGCTGCGCCTGGTCTGCACCCACCCGCTCACCCTGCGCGTCCTCAAGGTCACCGGCCTGGCCCGGCTGCTGCCACCCGCACCCTCACTGGACGCGGCCCTGGAGCAGCCCGAGGCCGCGTCCGGCACGTTATGACCCCGCCCATCAGCTCCCTTGGCTCTCTTGGCCCTCTTGGCTCTATTCCCTCGACGGCGCGTCGAACAGGGCGCTGACGGACTCGCCGTTGTGGATGCGGCGCACGGCCTCGGCGAGCGCGGGGGCGATGGAGAGGACCTTGAGCTTCTCGGTGCGCTCGTCCACGGGGACGGGCACGGTGTTGGTGCAGACGATCTCCAGGATGTCGGGCTGCTCGCTCAGCCGCTTCAGGGCGCCCGCCGCGAACAGTCCGTGGGTGCACGCGACCCGGATCGAACGCGGCCCCAACTCCCGCAGCCGCTCCAGGAGTTCCAGGACGGTGCTGCCCTTGGCGATCTCGTCGTCGAGAACGATCACATCCCGCCCGGCGACCTCGCCGATCACCGAGTTGATGCTCACCCGGTCGTCCGCGAACCGCTGCTTGGCACCCGCGGCGACCTGCGCTCCGATCATCCGCGCGAACGCCGCCGCCTCCTTGGCGTTGCCCAGGTCCGGCGACACGACCGTCGTACGCGTCAGGTCGTACTGCCGGAAGTGCGCGGCCAGTTCGCGCAGCGCGTGCAGATGGTCGACCGGCACCGAGAAGAAGCCGTGCACCTGAGGTGAGTGCAGTGTCATGGCGAGGACGCGGCTGGCGCCCGCCGACACCATCAGATCGGCGACGAGCCGACCGCCGATGGAGATGCGCGGCGCGTCCTTCTTGTCGGAGCGGGCGTACGAGTAGTGCGGCATGACCACGGTGATCCGGCCCGCCGATGCACCGCGCGCCGCGTCGCACATCAGCAGCAGCTCGACGAGGTGTTCCTGAACCGGCGCGACCAACGGCTGGACCAGGAACACGTCCTTCTCCCGGCAGCTGGCCTGGAGCTGCACCTCCAGACAGTCGTTGGCGAAACGGCTCACCCGGGACGGGCTCAGCGGCACCCCCAGGTGCGCGCACACCTCGTCCGCGAGCTCGGGGTGGGCACTGCCGGTGAAGACGGCGATGTCACGCACGGTCGGCTCCTCGTATGAACATGATCATTACGGGTTGCGCGGCTCATGCTACTGGCCGCCCGGCGTACGCCAATTCGGTACAGCCGCCGGGACAGCCCGCACCCCGGATCTACGGCGAACTGCGGACAATCACCAACTCGGCGTTCCCCCAGGGACTTTGAGGGCATTCGTTGAAAGAGGAAGGAGGACCGTCGACATGACGACGTCCATCAAGCGCACGCGTCTGCCCGGCTGGGCCAAGCTGCTCACCGCCGTGGTCATCCTCATCGTGGTGCTGCTGGCCGCACTGCGAATGCTGGTCTTCGGGGGGCTGGACGACGTGTTCGGCACCGAGGAGCACGACCGCTCGGGGCCCACACTCCTGAAGTCCATCCAGGACATGAGCCGTTACGACGCCGCCTCGGGCAACTTCCAGGTGGTCGTCGACCTGGAGAAGGACGCCAAGTACCTGCCGGACGCGATCCGCGGCACCCGCACGCTGTACGTCGGTGCGGGCACCGTCGACGCCTATGTCGACCTCGGCAAGGTCGGCGACAACGACGTGAAGGTCAACGACGACCGTACGTCGGCCACCATCAACCTCCCGCGCGCCCGGCTCGGCAAGCCCGCCCTCGACACCGAGCACTCCTACGCCGTGTCCAAGCAGCGCGGACTGCTCGACCGCTTCGGCGATCTGTTCTCCGACAACCCCAACGGCGAACAGGCCGTGCAGCGCCTCGCCGTCAAACACATCGGCGACGCCGCGAAGGACAGCAAGCTCACGGACCGTGCCGAGGCCAACACCACCGACATGCTCGAAGGGCTGCTGAAGTCCCTCGGCTTCAAGGAGGTGAAGGTGACGTACGGGTCCTGACCGGACACCGGCGCTCTCCCCGGTTTCGGGGAGGGCGCGTCGTACGTCGGAACGTCCGCCGCCTCCGCACGTCCACGCCCTCCCACGCCCTACCGCTCCCGGGTGCCTTTTCGGCGCCCCTCGAACGGGAGCGGGCCCCTGTCACTCCCAGCCCGGAGTGCCCAGAAAGGGCGAGGGAAAACCGGCGGCGCCCAGCCGACGACTTCTCGTACGGGCGGAGACGACTTCTCGTACGGCCGGGAATCGTGGGCCGCATCGGGGGTAACCACCTTGGGACAGAGGGAAGTTGAAACCGGGAGGGTTGCATGGCCCGTACCACGGCACGTTCCCGTACCACGACCTCCGGCCGCCGTTCCCCGGCGGCCCCACGCGATCGACGGCCGCTCCCGCTGCCCCTGCGGCTGCTGGTGATGGCGCTGGCCTTCATGGCCATGGTGGCGTTCGGGGTGGTGCTGGCCGGCCTCACCCTCCAGCCGTCCCCGGCGTCGGAGGCGCTCACTCACAGCAACCTCCGCCCCGGCAGCTCCCTGGAGCTCTACTGGCACCACCCCGATCCGCGCGACGCGATCAAGCAGGTCGGCGGGAACATCCTGCTGGGCGTGCCGTTCGGGATCCTGCTGCCGGTGCTGGCGCCCGGGGCGCGCGGTCTGCTGCGCGTGCCCGCCCTGACCGCGTTGATGATGCTGCTGGTCGAACTGGTGCAGGGCGCGCTCGTCACCGGACGCGCGTTCGACATCGACGACGTCATCCTCAACACGGCGGGTGCGCTGCTGGGCTATCTGCTGCTCGGCCGACGACTCGGCCGGGCGGTACACGCACGTGCCCCGCGCGAGCCGAAGGCCGCGCCGGACCAGCGGAAGGCACCGGCCCAGCGGAAGGCACCGCGCGGCGTCCGGACACAGCGCCTGCGCGGTGCCTGGACACAGCGCCTGCGCGTGAGCCGCCGCAAGAGGGTGGGGTGACAGTCCCGCACAGCGCCCCCGGGGGCTAGCGCAGCGTCCAAGTGAGTTTGTCGCCGCCCACCCAGCGGACCTGGTCGGGGTCGTCGAGGTCGTGGACCAGGACTCCGTACGCGGCCGCGGCCCGCAGCACGTCCGTCAACGTCTTCGCCTCGCCGACCACCTGGCCGTCGATCTCCACGATCCGGAACGGCGGCGTACCGGGCTGGACCCCGAGCACCATGACCCGGGGGTGGGAAATGTAGGGGCTCGCGCTTTCGGTCATATCTAGAGCGTAGAGCGGTTCCGGCGGTCGGTGACCGGGTGAGGTCCGGGCGGGTGAGTCCGCCCGCCCGTGATCGTACGACCGCCGTGCGGGTACCCGGGGGCTGGGCGACGCTGGAAGCGGGAGGCTGGAGGTGCCATGGATCCCGTCGAGACCCTGGACCGGATCGCTTTCCTGCTGGAGCGGGACCGGGCCCCCACCTATCGCGTACGGGCGTTCCGTACGGCCGCCGCCGTGCTCGGCGCGCTGCCGGGGGACGAAGTGGCCGAGCGGGCGGCCGCCGGCTCGCTGGAGTCGCTGAAGGGCGTCGGGCCGAAGACCGCGCAGGTGGTGCGCGAGGCGCTGGCCGGGGAGGTGCCGGGCTATCTGCGGAAGCTGGAGCAGGAGGCCGAGGCCCCGCTCACGGGCGGCGGCGCAGAGCTGATGCAGCTGATCAGGGGCGACTGCCATGTGCACTCCGACTGGTCGGACGGCGGCAGCCCGATCGAGGAGATGGGCCGGACCGCAGCCCGCCTCGGCCACGAGTGGACGGTGCTCACCGACCACTCCCCCCGGCTGACCGTCGCCCGGGGCCTGTCCCCGGAGCGGCTGCGGGAGCAGCTCGACGTGGTGGCCGCGCTGAACGAGACGTGGGCGCCGTTCCGGCTGCTCACCGGCATCGAGTGCGACATCCTCGACGACGGTTCGCTGGATCAGGAGCCCGAGCTGTTGGACCGGCTCGACGTGGTGGTGGTGTCCGTGCACTCCAAGCTGCGGATGGACGCTCGCGCGATGACCCGGCGTATGGTCGCCGCCGTCCGCGACCCGCACTCCGATGTGCTGGGGCACTGCACGGGGCGGCTGGTCACCGGGCGGGGGCGGCCCGAGTCGGAGTTCGACGCGGATGCGGTGTTCTCGGCGTGTGCGGAGACGGGGACGGCCGTGGAGATCAACTCCCGGCCGGAGCGGCTGGATCCGCCTCGGCGGTTGTTGCGGGGGGCCGTGGAGGCGGGGGCGCTCTTCTCGATCGACACGGACGCGCATGCGCCGGGGCAGCTGACGTGGCAGGTGCACGGGTGTGCTCGGGCGGAGGAGTGCGGGGTGCCGGTGGAGCGGGTGGTGACCACGTGGGGGGTGGAGGAGGTGTTGGGGTGGGCCCGGGATCGGGAGCTTCCGGAGGGGGTGTTGAGTGCGTGAGAGCCCGGGGCAAGCGGTGATGGGCGGGTACGGGTCCGTCGTGACTGGTCGCGCGGTTCCCCGCCGCGCCTCTTTCGGGGCGCTGCCCCTCTCGGCAGCGAGCAGTGAACGTCTCATTCGGAAAGTAGGTGCGGCATGGGCAGGGCTGCTGTTTTCGATGTCGACGGGACTCTTGTCGATACCAATCATTTGCATGTGGTCGCCTGGTGGGAGGCGTTGCGGCAGGGCGGTCATCATGTGGCCATGCATGACGTGCATCGGGCGGTGGGGCTGCCGTCGGGGGATCTGATCACGCATCTGCTGGGTGAGGAGCGGGATCCGGAGGAGAAGGACGCGCTGAGTGCGGCGCACAAGGCGTTGTACGGGACGTACTTCGACCGGCTGCCCGCGTTGCCGGACGCCGGGCGGCTGTTGCGGCGGCTCGACGGTCAGGGCTGGAGTGTGGTGCTGGCGACCTCGGCGGGCGGAGCGGAGCTGGCCGCGTTGCGGCGGGCGATCGGAGCCGATGACGCCATCGTGGCTACGGCGAGCGCCGATGACGTGGCCGAGGGGAAGCCCGCGCCGGATCCGGTCGAGCAGGCCCTGGAGCTGGCGGGGGCGGAGGCCGAGCGGTCGGTGTTCGTCGGGGACACGGTCTGGGACATGCGGGCGGGCGCCCGGGCCGGGGTGCACTGCGTGGCGGTGCTCTGCGGCGGCATTCCGCGGCCCGAACTGGAGGCGGCCGGCGCGGAGGCGGTGTTCCGGAATCCGGCCCATCTGCTGGCCGCCCTGGAGGAGAGCCCGTTGGGGCAGGAGGAATGACCTGGTGACGGCCACTGTGAGCGGCCTTGCCGACGTGACGCAGATCACCGGCAATGTCCGGATACGGAAGGAACACCCGCTGGTACTTTCCCGTTGAACCAGCCGTGGGTGTGGATGGGACAGTGTCCCCGGGCCTCACCTTTTGCCCACAGGGACGATCGTTCGGCTGAAGCCCTGTGGAGCCTTTCGCCGAGAGGCGACCGCCATCCGCACCCACACACAGACCGCCCCGACCGTGATTCCCCCGTCCCGGTCGGGCTTCTCCCTTTTTGGAAGCGCTCAGGCGCTCGGAAGGGTTCAGGCACTCGGAAAGGTTCAGGCACTCCGAAGGGTTCAGGTGCCTGGGAAGCGCTCAGGCGTCGAGTTCCCGCGGCCCGTACAGCGCCGTCGGCGCGCCCGTCATCAGGGCCCAGTAGCGATCGCCGTACGACCAGTGCCACCACTCGGTGGGGTAGTTGACCAAGCCGGCCGCGGTGAGGGCGGCGCCGAGCGTCTCCCGGAGGGCGCGGGCCTCGGCGGAGATCCCGTCCGCCCCCGTGTAGCAGGCGCCGGCGCTCTCCTCGGGGCTGGCGTTGACCCGCGTACCGAAATCGAGTTCACGGCCGTCGGCGTCGACGAGGGTCAGATCAACGGCCGCGCCCGCGGAGTGCGGGGCTATCTCGGGCGGGGAGACATAGCGGCTGGCCGCCGTGCGGATGCGGTCGTCGGGCCAGTCGGGGTGCATGACACGCTGCTCGGCCGCGTACTCCTCGAAGTACTCGCGCTGCAGGGACGGCGGCCGGTAGCCCTCGACGAAGAGCAGACGCAGCCCGTCCGGCAGCAGCGACTGGGCCTTGACCAGCCGGTCGAGCACGCCCGCACGCAGATGGGCATAGGCACCCGTGGCGTCGGCCTTGCGCTCGTCGACCAGCAGGGGGCCGGCCCGGCGTACGTCGACGAGCGGCTCGTCGGAGTCATGGACGGGTACGGCCGCCACCTTCGCGTCGGACATCAAAATGATCTCGGTCATGGGTTGATCATCTCGCGGGGCCGGCCGATTCCCGCGGGAATCGGCCAGACAGTGGCCGGGCCTGCCCCGCGAGTGCGCCCGGTCGCGGCTGCGTGCATTCCCGGGGGCCGGGTACTCGTGGGCGGTTCTGAAGGAGTCGAAGCGCGAGAGGAGTCAGCGGTGAACGGAGAATCCGGCGGCAGGATCGTGGTCACTGGCGCCACCGGCAATGTGGGGACGAGTCTGGTGCGTCTGCTCGCGGAGGACACGCGGGTCGGCCGGATACGGGGGTTGGCCCGTCGGGTACCCGAGTGGGCGCCCGCGAAGACGGACTGGTCGGCCGTGGACGTGGGGTCCGAGGAGGCCGATCTGGTCAAGGAGTTCGCGGGGGCGGACGCGGTCGTCCATCTCGCCTGGGCATTCCAGCCGACGCACGATCCGGCCGTGACCTGGCGGACCAATGTGCTGGGCAGTATGCGGGTCTTCGAGGCGGTGGCGGCGGCCAAGGTGCCGACGCTGGTACACGCCTCGTCGGTCGGCGCCTACTCACCGGGGCCGAAGGACCACGCGGTCGACGAGTCCTGGCCCACGCACGGCTGGCCGGACGCCGCGTACTGCCGGGAGAAGGCGTATCTGGAGCGTGCCCTGGACTCCTACGAGCACGAGCACCCCGGAGTGCGGGTGGTGCGGATGCGGCCCGCGTTCCTGTTCAAGCGGGAGTCGGCGAGCGAGCAGCGCCGCATCTTCGGCGGACGTTTCCTGCCGGGCCCGCTGGCCCGGTCCGAGCTGCTGCCGTTCCTGCCCGACATCCCGGGGCTGAAGGTGCAGGCCCTGCACACCGACGACGCCGCCCAGGCGTACCGGCTGGCCCTGTACACGGACGTCCATGGCGCCTTCAACCTCGCGGCGGAGTCACCCGTGGACGCCACGCTGCTCAGCGAGGTGCTGGGTTCCCGTCCGGTGAAGCTGCCCCGGGTCGCGGCCCGCTCGGCGGTCGCCGCCGCGTGGAACCTGCGGCTGCTGCCCGCCTCACCACACCTCTTCGACGCCGTACTGCGGCTGCCGCTGATGGACTGCACGAAGGCTCGCGACGAGCTGGGGTGGCGGCCGGAGCGCACGGCGGTGGAGGTTCTGGAGGAGTTCCTGGAGGGGCTGCGGCACGGGGCCGGGGCGGAGACCGAGCCGCTTCGGGGGCGGAAGGTCGGCTGAGGCCGAGTAGGCCTTGAGCACGCGGCGTGGACGTGACGGCGCC
>NZ_JBHVDX010000170.1:0-22759 GCF_042802555.1 Streptomyces sp. NPDC057474
TCTCCGTGCCGCCGAGCCATCTCGCTGTCAGGGCCGCGCGCGCCGGCTCCCTGTCGGAGCTGCCCGCCGCGTCGCCCTGGCTCAGCCGCAGCGCCCGGCCACGTAGCCGTCGCTGCCGGTGTAGACGTAGGAGTCGGAGATGTACTGGCCGTTGTCGATGTTGTCCCAGACGTTGGTGGTGCCGTAGGGGCCGGAGATGGTCTGGCCCGGGGTCTGGCAGTAGATCGGCACCTTGGCGTCCTCGGGGAGGACTCGGACGATGCCGTAGCTGGTGCTCGGGCCGCTGCGGACGTTGAGACGGACGCCCGGAGCGACCGAGTAGTAGCGGACGGCTGCCGTGACCGTCGCGGCGGTGGCCGATGCCCCGGCCGAAGCCGTGGCGGTCCGCTCCCCCTCGCCATCCCCCGCGATCTCTTCGACATGGTCGACAGACATGGCTGAACTCCCCCCGTTTGAAACCCCGTTTGATCCCCATGCAAGCCATGGGGACCCTTTGATACCCCTGAATCAGGACACACACACCTGTGCGTTTTACGCACGTGAAGGCTAGCAAGCCGCCTCTGTCCCGTACGTGTCATCGACTAGGCTCCGAGCGTCGCGCGAGCGGCCGAAACAGCACGGGGGTGGACCCATGGCACCGCAGCGGGGCACCGGGTCGGGAGCGGAAGCGGAACTTCCGGAATACGCCGGTCAGTACCGTCTGGGGTCGTGTCTGGGTTCCGGGGGCATGGGCGTCGTCCATCTGGCCACCTCGACCTCCGGACTGCGGCTCGCGGTGAAGGTGGTGCACGCCGAGTTCGCGAAGGACCCCGAGTTCAGGGGGCGGTTCAGGCAGGAGGTCGCCGCCGCCCGGCAGGTGAGCGGCGCCTTCACGGCGCCTGTCGTCGATGCCGACACCGACAGCGCCCGGCCCTGGATGGCCACCCTCTTCATCCCCGGCCCGACACTCGCCGAGCACGTCAAGCGGAACGGGCCCATGCCGCCAGGACAGTTGCGGCGGCTCATGGCCGGGCTCGCGGAGGCCCTCCGCGACATCCATCGCGCCGGTGTGGTGCACCGGGATCTCAAGCCCAGCAATGTGCTGCTCGCCGAGGACGGGCCCAAAGTCATCGACTTCGGTATCTCCCGGCCGAAGGACAGCGAACTGCGCACCGAGACCGGGAAGTTGATCGGCACACCGCCGTTCATGGCCCCGGAGCAGTTCCGGCGGCCCAGGGAGGTCGGTCCCGCCGCCGACATCTTCGCCCTCGGCTCGGTGACCGTGCACGCGGCCACCGGGCGCGGGCCCTTCGACTCCGACAGCCCTTACGTCGTCGCCTACCAGGTCGTCCACGACGAGCCTGACCTCACCGACGTACCCGAGAACCTCGCGCCGCTCGTCCGCGCCTGCCTCGCCAAGGAGCCCGAGGACCGGCCCACGGCGGACGAACTGATGCACGAACTCCGGTCCGTCGCCGCCTCGTACGACACCCAGACCTTCATACCGACCCAGTGGGAGAGGGCCGGAGCGGGTGAGGGCCCGGGAGGGGCTGGGCGCAGGGAGCGGGGGGACAGTTGGGCGGCTCCCCAGGGCCAGGCCGCCGGCAAGGACACGGGCGAAGACACAGCCGCGGGCTCGGCCACAAGCACAGGCACAGGCACGGGCACGGGCACAGGCACGGGCACAGGCACAGGCACAGGCACAGGCACAGGCACAGGCACAGGCACAGGCACGGGCACAGGTACTGGCCGGGACGCCGAAGGCGGCGGCAGTGGCGGGTCCGACGGGCGGGACGACTCCGGGCGTGGGGGCCGGGCCGGTGGTCGGCCGCGCAAGCGGGCCGTGCTGGTCGCCGCCTCGCTGGTGCTCGTCGCAGGTGGGGGACTCGCCTCGGTGCGGGCGCTGGGGGGTGACGGTGGACAGGCAGGCGGTGCTACGGCCACGCCGCGGGCCAGTGGTGCCGCGGCCGCCGCGCCCGTCCTCGAAGCCTGGGCCACCAAGCCGGCGGCGAAGAAGAAGAGCACGCCGCAGTGCTCGTACGGGGCGGGGAAACTGCTGTGCGTGCAGGCGGGGCTGGTCTCCGCGCTGGAACCGGCGGACGGCAGCGTGCTGTGGAGGCACACCGTCGACGGGGTGGATGCGGTGGGCACCGGTGACCCGCCCGTCGAGTCGGGTGGGCTGGTGCACGTGCTGACGGACGGGAGCCGCCGGGTCCAGGCGCTCGACCCGGCCACCGGCGAGGTGCGGTGGGAGCGGGACGTCTCCACGTACGGCGGCAGGCGGTACGTGGGCGGCACGTTGCTGCTGACCGCCGCCGACGGGACGGTGACCGGCATGGACAGCGCCACCGGCGACACGAAGTGGAGCGGGCGGATCCCGGGGCAGCCGGAGGCGTACTTCACGTCGTTCGCCGGGGACCGGTCGGCGTACGTGGCGAGCGTCACCGGCGAGGGGGCAGGGGCGCGGACGCGGATCACCGCGGTGGACCCGGACACGGGTGACGTGCGGTGGGACGCCAGGCTGGAGGGCCAACTGGTACCGGTGGGCGCCCAGGACGGTGTCCTCTTCCTCACCGCGATCGGCGGCGCCTACCCCGACACGGTCGCCGTGGTCCGGTACGACCCCGACACCGGGAAGACGGTCCGGGTCGCGCTGCCCGTGCGGCTCGAACAGGCCCGCGCGGTAGTGCGGGGTGATGTCGTATACCTGCTGAGCGGCGCAGGGGGTTCGCTCGTTGCCGTCGACATGGAGGCCCGCAAGCAGCTGTGGCGGACCGAGACAGGGGGCGCGCGGAGTTCGGCACCGGTCGCCGACGACCGGCATGTGTACTTCACCTCGTCCGACGGACGGCTGCTCGCGGTGGACGTGCGGAAGGGCCGGATCAGCGGGGACACACCGTCGCGGCTCGGGGCGTCGGACCGGGTCACCGCCGCACTGCCCGAGCCGGTGATCATCGACGGCCGCGTCTGCGCGGGCGCGCTCGACGGGACCGTGCTCGGGCTGGACGGAAGCGATCCGGCGAGCTGGTGACGCGGCCCCGGCACGGCCGGTGTACTTCACCGCGGGCGCGGCTGCACGGCTGAGGGCCGCCCCGCCAGGTAGGAGGACGGCCCTCGATGCGCAGTCTCTGTGTGGATCCTCAGCCCAGCTTGCTGACGTCCCGCACCGCGCCCTTGTCGGCGCTGGTGGCCATCGCCGCGTAGGCGCGCAGCGCGGCCGACACCTTCCGCTCCCGGTTCTTCGGGGCGTAGACGCCGTTCAGAGCCTCTTCTCGGCGGGCCAGCTCGGCGTCGTCGACCAGCAGCTCGATCGAACGGTTGGGGATGTCGATGCGGATGCGGTCGCCGTCCTCGACGAGGGCGATCGTGCCGCCGCCGGCCGCCTCGGGCGAGGCGTGGCCGATGGAGAGCCCGGAGGTGCCGCCGGAGAAGCGGCCGTCGGTGATCAGCGCGCAGGACTTGCCCAGGCCGCGGCCCTTCAGGTACGAGGTCGGGTAGAGCATCTCCTGCATGCCGGGGCCGCCCTTGGGGCCCTCGTAGCGGATGACGACGACGTCGCCCTCCTTGATCTCCTTCATGAGGATCTTCTGGACGGCCTCCTCCTGCGACTCGCAGACGACCGCCGGGCCCTCGAACGTCCAGATCGACTCGTCGACGCCGGCCGTCTTCACCACACAGCCGTCGACCGCCAGGTTGCCCTTGAGGACCGCGAGGCCGCCGTCCTTGGAGTAGGCGTGCTCGGCGGAGCGGATGCAGCCGCCCTCGGCGTCCTCGTCCAGGCTGTCCCAGCGCTCGGACGTGGAGAAGGCCTCGGCGGAGCGGACGCAGCCGGGGGCCGCGTGCCACAGCTCGACGGCCTCCGGGGACGGGGAGCCGGCGCGCACGTCCCAGGTCTTCAGCCAGTCGGCGAGGGAGGCGCTGTGGACGGAGTTCACGTCCTCGTTGAGCAGGCCCGCGCGGTGCAGTTCGCCCAGCAGCGCCGGGATGCCGCCGGCGCGGTGCACGTCCTCCATGTAGTACGTGCGGTCCTTGGCGACGTTCGGCGCGACCTTCGCGAGGCACGGCACCCGGAGCGAGACCGCGTTGATCTCGTCGAGGCCGAAGGGGACGCCCGCCTCCTGGGCGGCGGCCAGCAGGTGCAGGATCGTGTTGGTGGAGCCGCCCATGGCGATGTCCAGGGCCATGGCGTTCTCGAAGGCCGCGATCGAGGCGATGGCACGCGGCAGGACCGTCTCGTCGTCCTGCTCGTAGTAGCGGCGGGTGATGTCCATGACCGTGCGGCCGGCGTCGACGTACAGCTGCTTGCGTGCCGTGTGCGTGGCAAGGACCGAGCCGTTGCCCGGCAGGGAGAGGCCGATGGCCTCGGTCAGGCAGTTCATCGAGTTGGCGGTGAACATGCCGGAGCAGGAGCCGCAGGTCGGACAGGCGTTCTCCTCGATACGGAGGATGTCCTCGTCCGAGATCTTGTCGTTGACCGCGTCGGAGATCGCGTCGACCAGGTCGAGGGTGCGGACCGTGCCGTCGACGAGCGTGGCGCGGCCGGACTCCATGGGGCCACCGGAGACGAAGACGGTCGGGATGTTGAGCCGCAGGGCGGCGTTCAGCATGCCCGGGGTGATCTTGTCGCAGTTGGAGATGCAGATCAGGGCGTCGGCGCAGTGGGCCTCGACCATGTACTCCACGCTGTCCGCGATCAGGTCGCGGGAGGGGAGGCTGTACAGCATGCCGCCGTGGCCCATGGCGATGCCGTCGTCCACGGCGATCGTGTTGAACTCGCGCGGGATGCCGCCGGCCTCACGGATCGCCTCGCTGACGATGCGGCCGACCGGCTGGAGGTGGGTGTGGCCCGGCACGAACTCGGTGAAGGAGTTCGCGACCGCGATGATCGGCTTGCGGCCGATGTCCGCGCCCGGTACACCGGAGGCGCGCATAAGGGCGCGGGCGCCCGCCATGTTGCGGCCGTGGGTGACTGTGCGGGACCTCAGCTCGGGCATCGCGCTCGCTCCTTCAGGGACTGCGATCAGAGACTTCTGACTGAGTCGAGCGTACGCCCGTTGCTCCAGGGGTTGGACAAGTTGTCCGGAATGCGGGATGGGTGTCTCGGTTTCCGGCTGCGGGCTTCGTCGTGGTTGCTCGCGCCCACGCGGCCGAGCCGCAGGTCGACGGCCCCGCGCCCCTATCGGGGCGCGGTGAGGTGGGCCTGCACCACAGGCGCAACCCTCCTGATGATCTGCTCCGGGTCCGCCGATGCCAACGGCTCGACCTTGATCACGTACCGGAGCATCGCGATGCCCACCAGCTGGGCGGCGGCCAGCTCGGCGCGTAGTTCCGCGTCCGGGACGTCCAGGCGGCCGGCGATGCGGCGGAGGACCTGGGTGGCGATGATGCGGCGGAACACGGCGGCGGCGGTCTCGTTGTTCACGGCGGAGCGGACGACCGCGAGCAGGGGCGTACGGGTCGCCGGGTTCTCCCAGACGCCGAAGAAGAACCGGGTGAGCCGCTCGCCGACGCCGTCGAGGGGGCCTTCCTCGACCGTCCGGGGAGCCTCCATGGCCGGGGCGAAGGAGAGCGTGATGGCCGCCTCGAACACCTGGTCCTTGGTGCCGAAGTAGTGGTGCACGAGCGCCGAGTCCACCCCGGCGGCCTTGGCGATGCCGCGTACGGACGTCTTGTCGTAGCCCCGCTCGGAGAACTCCTCGCGGGCCGCGGCGAGGATGCGGTCGCGGGTGGCGGGGGTGTCGGCCGATTCCGTACGGGAGGGCCGGCCCCGGCGGCGGGGGGTGGCCGAGGTCACGGCCGGGGGACCTGCACGGCGGAGGCGAGGTGCAGTCGGGTGAAGGCGAGGGCCTCCGCCAGGTCGGCCTCGCGCTCGGCGGCGGACATGGCGCGGCGGGTGTTGACCTCGATCACGACGTGGCCGTCGAAACCGCTCAGGGCGAGACGTTCCAGCAGCTCGGCGCAGGGCTGGCTGCCGCGGCCCGGAACGAGGTGCTCGTCCTTGGCCGACCCCTTGCCGTCCGCCATGTGCACATGGCCGAGGCGGTCGCCCATGCGGTCGACCATCTCCAGGGCGTCGGTGCGGGAGGTCGCGGAGTGGCTGAGGTCGATCGTGAAGTGGCGGTAGTCGTCCTTCGTCACGTCCCAGTCGGGGGCGTACGCGAGCATCTCGCGGTCGCGGTAGCGCCAGGGGTACATGTTCTCGACGGCGAACCGTACGTCCGTCTCGTTGGCCATGCGCCAGATCCCGGTGACGAAGTCGCGCGCGTACTGGCGCTGCCAGCGGAACGGGGGGTGCACGACGACCGTGCTCGCGCCGAGCTTCTCGGCGGCGGCCTGGGCGCGCTGGAGCTTGACCCACGGGTCGGTGGACCACACCCGCTGGGTGATCAGCAGGCAGGGGGCGTGTACGGCGAGGATCGGGATCTGGTGGTAGTCGGAGAGGCGGCGCAGGGCCTCCAGGTCCTGGCTGACCGGGTCGGTCCAGACCATGACCTCCACGCCGTCGTAGCCGAGGCGCGCGGCGATCTCGAAGGCCGTCGCCGTCGACTCCGGGTACACGGAGGCCGTGGACAGGGCGACCTTCGCATCCGGGATCCGCACGACGTCTGCCACGCAGGACAGCCTAAGGGGTTCGTTTCGTTGTGTGGGCCCGGGGCGGGGTGTTGGCCGGGAGTGGGGTGTCCTCGCCTCTGCGCCGTCCGGGGGTGCTCGACGAGGGCGGCTGCGGGTTGTGTGCGGCAGTCGCGCCCATCGGCGGAGCCGCAGATCAACAGAGCATCGCGCCCCTGAGAACAAGGGCGCACCCTGGGCTTTTCAGGGGAGCGGGGCCTGCGCGACCAGCCCCCACGCACCTGCGGACAACCACGCACCCAACCGGCCTACGCCGTACCCATGTGATCGAGTCGCCGCAGGATGACGCCCTCTCGCAGAGCCCACGGGCAGATCTCCAGTGTCTCCACCTGGAAGAGGTCCATCGCGGCCTCGGCCACCATCGCACCCGCGAGGATCTGGTTGGCGCGGCCCTCGGAGACGCCGGGGAGGGCGGCGCGTTGGGCGGTGGTCATGCCGGCGAGTTTGGGGACCCAGGTCTCGAGGGCGCCGCGCTTGAGGTCGCGCTGGACGTAGAGGCCCTCGGTGGAGCGGGCGGCGCCGCCGATGCGGGCGAGCTGCTTGAAGGTCTTGGAGGTGGCGACGACGTGGTCGGGGGCGCCGAAGCGGCTGAACTCGCCGACCGTACGGGCTATCTGGGCCCGGACATGGCGGCGCAGGGCGCGGATGTCGTCGGGGGTCGCCGGGTCGCTGGGGAGCCAGCCGGCGGTGAGGCGGCCGGCGCCGAGGGGCAGCGAGGCGGCGGCGTCGGGCTCCTCGTCTATGCCGTAGGCGATCTCCAGGGAGCCGCCGCCGATGTCGAGGACGAGGAGCTTGCCGGCCGACCAGCCGAACCAGCGGCGGACGGCGAGGAAGGTCAGCCGGGCCTCCTCCGCGCCGGTGAGGACCTGCAGCTCGACACCGGTCTCCTCCTCGACCCGGGCGAGGACCTCGTCGGCGTTGCTGGCCTCGCGCACCGCCGAGGTGGCGAACGGGAGCAGTTCCTCGACGCCCTTGTCCTCGGCGGCCTGGAGCGCCTCGTGGACGACGGCTATGAGTTTCTCGACCCCTTCGGGATCGATGGCCCCGGCCTCGTCGAGGAGTTGGGCAAGGCGTAGCTCCACCTTGTGCGAGTGCGCGGGCAGGGGGCGCGCGCCCGGGTGTGCGTCCACCACCAGCAGATGCACCGTGTTCGATCCCACGTCGAGGACACCGAGTCTCATGGGCGGAACGCTACTGCCAGCGGAGCGGTGCACCGTCCTCGATGTGGCCTCGGGCGCCGTACCCTGGACGGGTGCCAAAGACGAAAAAGGCAAAGGCCGACAAGTCGGCAGCGGGAGCGGCTGTGGCCGGCGGCTCTTCGCGGGCGAAGGCGGCGACCAAGCCACCGAAGTCGATGAAGAACTCGGCGGAGTCCACCGCACCGGACGAGAAGGGGCTCGATTTCGCGCGCGCGTGGGTGGAGTTCCCTGATCCCGCGGACGACGAGCAGGTCTTCCGCTGCGATCTGACATGGCTGACCTCTCGCTGGAACTGCATCTTCGGCAGCGGTTGCCAGGGCATCCAGGCGGGCCGCGCGGCCGACGGGTGCTGCTCGCTGGGTGCCCACTTCTCGGACGAGGACGACGAGAAGCGGGTCGCCGAGCATGTGGCGAGGCTCACTCCGGAGATCTGGCAGTTCCACGACGTGGGCACGGAGACCGGCTGGGTCTCCAAGGACGAGGACGGCGACCGCCAGACCCGCCCGTACAAGGGGTCGTGCATCTTCCAGAACCGGCCGGGTTTCGCCGGCGGCGCGGGCTGCTCGCTGCACATCCTGGCTCTCCAGGAGGGCCGCGAGCCGCTGGAGACCAAGCCGGACGTCTGCTGGCAGCTGCCCATCCGACGCACGTACGACTGGATCGACAGGCCCGACGACACGCGGGTGCTCCAGGTGTCGATCGGCGAGTACGACCGCCGCGGCTGGGGTCCGGGCGGCCACGACCTGCACTGGTGGTGCACGTCGGCGACCTCGGCGCACGGCGCGGGCGACCCGGTGTACGTCTCGTACCGACCGGAGTTGATCGAGCTGATGGGCAAGGCGGGGTACGACCGTCTGGTCGAGCTGTGCGAGCAGCGGCTGGCGTCCCGGCTGCCGCTGGTGGCTCCGCATCCGGCGGACCCGGTACGCCCGTAAGCCGACCAAGGGTTTCCCTCCCCCGCCATGCCTACGAGGCCGGCGGGGGGTCGCCTCCGCCGTCGCTCGGCGGTGGGGTCGGGCCGGGCGGGTCCGTGGGGGCCTGGTCCGTGGGTGTCGGGGTCGGCTCGGGCTGGGCCGGACCGGTGGCCGTGGGATCCGGGTCGGGCGCCGGAGGTGGGGCGGTGGGCCTCGGCGGACCCGGGTCCGGGACCGGTGGGGTCGGCCGGGAGTCGACCGGGGGTGCCGGCACCGGACCGTAGCCCTCGATCGTCACCACGGCCCCCGACGGAGCGAGTGACACCTGCGCCGTCCAGTACCCGGCGGGCTCGCTCAGCTGGTCGACGTACACCTTGATCGTCAAGGCCTCGCCGGGTTCCAGGGTGCCCGAGGACCGGCTGAGGTAGAGCCAGTCGGCGCCGGTGCGGGCGGACCAGCGGACGGGTGAGTCGCCGGTCGCCTTCAGGGTGATGAGGGTGGTGTCACCGTCGTTCGAGGCGGTGACGGTGAGCGCGCCTTGTCCCTTCCCCTGGCTGACCTCCACGGAGACGTCGTCCGCCGCGTGTTTCCCCTTGGCGAGGCGGGCGCCGGGCTCGGTCCGGGCGCTGGCGGCGTTCTCGTACGCGTCGCCGCTGCCGTCGCCGACGGTCCCGCCGCCGTCGCCCTGGTCCTCGCTCGCGGTGACCGAACGGCCGTCGCCGCCCTCGCCGATGAGGGGTGCGCCCCAGTAAGCGGCCCAGAGGGCGAAGACGGGCGCGGCGACCACGGTGGCGACAACGGTCGTCGTGACGGCACGCGCGCGCAGCCGGTCCCGGCGGGCCGCGCGGTCCCTCGGGTCCATGGGGAAGCCCCGCCGGTCGAAGCGCGGGGCACCACCACGCGCGCGCGTGAGGTGCGCCATCGCCGGCCCCAGGGCCGCGCGCGGTGCTTCGAGCACCGGCAGCGCGGCGGGCGTGACGCTGGTGCCGGGCCAGCGGCCCGGGACGGCGTGCTCGGCGGCGCGGCGGCAGACGGGGCAGTCGTCGACGTGCCGGACGAGCTCGCGGCGCAGGGTGGCGCTCAGGACGAGCTGATGGTCACCGGTCAGGCGGGCGATGCTCGGGCAGGCGCCGCTCTCGACGACGGCGAGGGCGGTTCGGGTGCGCTCCACCTCGCAGGCGGCGGAGGCGAGCAACTCCCGCGCGGCGGCCGGGTCCATTCCCAGCACGTCGGCGACCTCGTGGGCGGTGAGCTGATGCCGCACGGCCAACTCCAGCGCCTCGCGCTGCTCGGGGGTGGTGCCGGCGGCCTCCGGCCAGGCGAGCAGGGCGAGTTCACGCCGCCGCTGCCGCTGCTCGTCCTCGGAGAGGGCCGCGGACCTGACGGCGGTCTTCGCGGCGCGCGGTTTCTCGGCCCCACCGCCGTGTGCCGGTTGGCGCCCGGAGGCATGCGTGCCCGGGCGCTTCTGCCGGCCCTCGGCGAGTCTGCGCAGACAGGCCCACCGGGCCAACGCGTACAGCCAGGCCCGGCGGTCGTCGGCGGCATCCGGCCCCCGGCGGCGCTCGGCGAGCGCGAGCACGTCGGCGAGAGCCGCGGTGGCCGTGTCGTGGTCGCACAGCACGGACATGCAGTAGGTGAACAGGCCGTCCAGGTACGGCTCATAGCGCGCCGGCGGACGCTGCGCCACTGCGCGCGCCGCCGCCCGATCGCGCGCCTCGCGGTGCGCCCGGTGTGCGCCGGTGGTGCGGGTCGAGGTCTCCGGACCGATGCTCATCATTCATGGACGGTAGGCGCCCGGAAGCAGCGCTTTCTCACCCCTTCGGCACATTTACTCCGTACGGGTGAAACGATCCCTCATAAGGGGACAGGAATCCCTCATTCTGCGGCCACCCCATGAATGTTGTGCACTTTCTTGACCACAACAATAAAAGAGCCCTATATTCTCATGGGCTCAACTCCCCTTCTGTTAAACCGAGTTACACAGCCCCCACCCCCATCACCACCCCCGTCCCCGCCCCCGTTCCCGCGCGTCGACAGGAGCCTCACCTCATGGCCGCACGCACCCGCCGCTCGTCCACCCGCACCCTCGCCGCCCTCGCCGCGGCCGTCGTCCTCTCCCTGACCAGCGCCTCCGTCTCCACCGCCACCCCGCAGACGGCGGCCACCACCGAACGCCTCAGTGGCACCCTCCCCGACGGCGCCACCTGGATAGCGGACGTCCCGGAGAACTGGAACGGCACCCTCGTCGTCTACAGCCACGGCTTCGGCATCACCGTCGCCCAGAACGCCCCCTCCGAGGCCGTACGCCTCCGCCTCCTCGAAGAGGGTTACGCGCTGGCCGGTTCCTCGTACGACACGAGCAAGACCCTCTGGGCCCTGGAGAGCGCGGAACGCGACCAGCTGGCCACCCTCGAAGAGGTGGCGGCCCGGATCGGCGAACCGACCCGCACCCTCTCCATCGGCACCTCCATGGGCGGCCTCGTCAACGCCCGCCTCGCCCGCTCCGGCGCCGGAGGCATCGACGGCGCCCTGGGCTTCTGCGGCCTGGTGGCCGGGGCCAACGACCTGAACAACTACCAACTCGACGCCGAGTACACGATCGCCCGCCTGCTCCTCCCCGACACGGACGTGAAGCTGGTCGGTTTCGCCTCACAGGCCGAGGCGACCGCCACCGCCCAGCGACTCACGGCCGCCGTCACCACCGCCCAGGAGACCCCGGAGGGCCGCGCCCGGATCGCCCTCGCCGCCGCCTTCCTCAACCTCCCCGCGTGGGCCCCCGGCCAGGACCGCCCGGCGGCCGACGACTGGGCCGACCAACAGGCCCAGCAGTACGACTGGTTCGCCCGCGGCATCCTCACCTTCGTCGAAGGCGGCCGCTACAACATCGAGATGGCCATGGGCGGCAACAACTCCTGGAACAAGGGCGTCGACTACGCGCGCGTGCTGTCCACCTCCCAGCACGCGCCCCTGGTCAAGGCCCTGTACCGAGAGGCGGGGATCAGCCTCCGCACGGACCTCGGGAACCTGACCGCCAACGCGAAGATCACGGCCGACCCGTCCGCCGTCGCCACCGCCGAACGCACCTCCTCCGTCGGCCAGGGCCTCGCCGTCCCCCTCCTCGACATCCACACCACGGCCGACAACCTCGTCCCCGTCGAGCAGGAGAACCGCTTCGCCGACCGCGTCCGCGCCTCCGGCGACGCGGCGCTGCTCCGCCAGGCGTACGTCGAGCGCCAGGGCCACTGCACCTTCACCGTCGCCGAAACCGTCTCCGCCCTCCACGCCCTGGAGTCCCGCCTCGACTCCGGCCGCTGGGGCGCCTCCGCGACACCCGGCGCCCTCCAGACCGCCGCGCTCGCCCTGGGCCTCGACGGCGCGGCGTACGTCCCGTACTGCCCGGCAGAGCTGACGATCGGGCGCCGGCCGTAGGGAGACCGGGGCAGCCGGGCAGGCAGGGCGCCGTCCGCCGGGGCTCGGCGGGGGTGGGTCACGCGACTCGGCGGTCACGAGATGCCGCCGCGCCCACCCGTGCCGCCCCAGCGACACCACTGCCCGCAGCTGCGCGAGCCGGGAAAGTGCCCGCCCCGAAAGGGCGCGGGGAACTGCACGGGCAACCACGGCGGACGGGACTCCGCCCACGGCGCAGCACCCCCACTGCGAACAGGCGCCCACCGCACCGGCCCTGGCCGCCCCGAAGCCCCCGGCCGCGCACGCGGACCCGGCCAACCGCCGGTGGCTGTCAGTGGGCTCCGTTACGGTTCGTCCATGGCTGCCCGTACGAAGACCGCGAAGGACCGGCCGTCCTACCGCTGCACAGAGTGTGGCTGGCAGACGGCCAAGTGGCTCGGCCGCTGCCCCGAATGCCAGGCATGGGGCACGGTCGAGGAGTACGGCACGCCCGCCGTCCGTACGACGGCCCCCGGCCGGGTCACCACCTCCGCCGTCCCCATCGGCCAGGTGGACGGCCGCCAGGCCACGGCCCGCACCACCGGCGTCCCCGAGCTCGACCGAGTCCTCGGCGGCGGCCTCGTCCCCGGCGCCGTGGTCCTCCTCGCGGGCGAGCCGGGCGTGGGCAAGTCCACCCTCCTCCTCGACGTCGCCGCCAAAGCCGCCGACGCCGAACACCCGACCCTCTACGTCACCGGCGAGGAGTCCGCCAGCCAGGTCCGCCTACGGGCCGACCGCATCAACGCCCTCCACGACCACCTCTACCTCGCCGCCGAGACCGACCTCGCCGCCGTACTCGGCCACTTGGACGCGGTCAAACCGTCCCTCCTGATCCTCGACTCGGTCCAGACGATCGCCTCCCCCGAAATCGACGGCGCCCCCGGCGGCATGGCCCAGGTCCGCGAGGTCGCCGGCGCCCTGATCCGCGCCTCCAAGGAACGCGGCATGTCGACGCTCCTCGTGGGCCACGTCACAAAAGACGGCGCCATCGCAGGCCCCCGCCTCCTCGAGCACCTCGTCGATGTCGTCCTGCACTTCGAGGGCGACCGCCACGCCCGCCTCCGCCTGGTCCGCGGCGTCAAGAACCGCTACGGCGCCACGGACGAGGTCGGCTGCTTCGAGCTGCACGACGAGGGCATCACCGGCCTCACGGACCCCAGCGGCCTCTTCCTCACCCGCCGCGACGAACCCGTCCCCGGCACCTGCCTGACCGTGACCCTGGAGGGCCGCCGCCCCCTGGTCGCGGAAGTGCAGTCGCTCACAGTCGACTCGCAGCTCCCCTCCCCCCGCCGCACGACGTCCGGCCTGGAGACTTCCCGCGTCTCGATGATGCTGGCGGTCCTGGAGCAGCGCGGCCGTATCAGCGCCCTCGGCAAGCGGGACATCTACTCGGCGACGGTCGGCGGCGTGAAGCTCTCGGAGCCCGCCGCGGACCTGGCGATCGCGCTCGCCCTGGCGTCCGCGGCGACCGACACACCCCTGCCCAAAAACCTCGTGGCGATCGGCGAAGTGGGCCTCGCGGGCGAGGTCAGACGGGTGACCGGGGTCCAGCGCCGCCTCTCCGAAGCACACCGTCTCGGCTTCACGCACGCGCTCGTTCCGTCCGATCCCGGCAAGGTTCCTCACGGTATGAAGGTTCTGGAAGTGGCCGACATGGGAGACGCGCTCCGGGTACTGCCGCGCTCGCGTCGGCGAGAGGCCCCACGGGACGAGGAGGACCGCCGGTAGACTTTGCCCAGGTCTCGCCCGTCCGTACGAACCACATGTGCGAAACGGGAGCGTCCCAGAACCTGCGACCGGAGGAGTGCAGTGGCAGCCAACGACCGGGCAGCAGCTCCCGGAAAGTCCGGTGGGAGCTCCGGTGCCGATGGCCTGATGCGCGCCTCACTGAGCGCCGTGGCACCAGGCACGGCCATGCGCGACGGGCTTGAGCGGATTCTCCGCGGCAACACGGGCGGACTCATCGTGCTCGGCTTCGACAAGACCGTCGAGCCGATGTGCACCGGCGGTTTCGTCCTGGATGTCGAGTTCACGGCCACGCGCCTGCGTGAGCTGTGCAAGCTCGACGGCGGCATCGTCCTGTCCTCGGACCTCTCCAAGATCCTCCGGGCGGGCGTCCAGCTGGTCCCCGACCCGACGATCCCCACCGAGGAGACGGGCACCCGGCACCGCACGGCGGACCGTGTGAGCAAACAGGTCGGCTTCCCGGTCGTGTCCGTCTCGCAGTCGATGCGCCTGATCGCGCTGTACGTCGACGGCCACCGACGCGTCCTGGAGGACTCGGCGGCGATCCTGTCCCGCGCGAACCAGGCCCTGGCGACCCTGGAGCGGTACAAGCTCCGCCTGGACGAGGTGGCGGGCACCCTCTCCGCACTGGAGATCGAGGACCTGGTGACGGTCCGGGACGTCTCGGCAGTCGCCCAGCGACTGGAGATGGTCCGGCGCATCGCCACCGAAATCGCCGAATACGTGGTCGAACTGGGCACGGACGGCCGCCTCCTCACCCTCCAGCTCGACGAGCTGATCGCGGGCGTCGAACCGGAACGCGAACTGGTGGTCAGGGACTACGTCCCCGAGCCCACGGTCAAACGCTCCCGTACGGTCGACCAGGCCCTCCACGAACTCGACGCCCTCGCCCACGCCGAACTCCTCGAACTCCCCACCGTCGCCCGCGCCCTCGGCTACACCGGCTCGCCCGAGGGCATGGACTCCGCGGTCTCGCCGCGCGGCTTCCGCCTCCTGGCCAAGGTTCCCCGCCTGCCGGGCGCCATCATCGACCGCCTCGTCGAACACTTCGGCGGCCTTCAGAAGCTCCTCGCCGCCAGCGTCGACGACCTCCAGACGGTCGACGGAGTGGGCGAGGCCCGGGCACGCAGCGTCCGCGAGGGCCTGTCACGGCTGGCGGAGTCGTCGATCCTGGAGCGTTACGTCTAACCGCCCGTCCCGTTCAGCTTCAGCCGGCCTCAGGCACCCTCAGCCCGTCCGACGTTTGAGGACGAGGCCGGACGAGGCCGGACGAGGCCGAAGGCCGACAGGGGGTCTGGGGGCGCAGCCCCCAGGATGGGACGGGTAGGGGCGGCGGGGGCGAAGAAACCCCGGCCGAACCCCAGTCGTCAGTCCTTCTCCAGGACGAAGGACGTCCGGGCCGTGGCCAGCCCCGGGGCCTTCGCCTCCACGAGGTACGTCCCGGCGGTGGCGGAACCGGCCGACGGGGTCGCGCAGTTGGGGGCGCTGGGGTCGCGGTTCCACTCCACGGTGTAGGTGACCCGGTCACCGGCCGGCACCTTGAACAGCAGACTGCCCGCGGTCTCGTGGCAGTCGTCGGACGACCAGAACGTGTCGTCGGCATCGGCCGCGGTGATCGTCACGACCGTGTTGTCCGGCCCGAGATCGAGCTTGCAGTCACCGCCGGCGGAGTTGCGGGCGATGAGTTCGAACGTGGGGTTCACCCCGGGCTCGTAGGCGTTACGGACACTGCGCACGGTCAACTTCACGGCCCCGGCGGTGCAGTTGGGCAGGCTGGACCCCGCCGGAACCTGCTCACCGGAACTACTCCCGTTCTTGCCGCCGCCGTCCGACGTACCACCGCCCGCGGCACCGACCCCACCACCGGCGTCCCCGGACCCGGTCCCGGAGTCGGAGCCGGAACCAGAACTGTCGCCGGAGCCCGAACTGTCTCCTCCGGAGCTCGACTCGTCGCCCGACTCGTCGCGCCCGCCCGGCGCTTCACTGATCGCGGGACCCGAACCGGACGGCCCGGGGGTGATCGAGGTCGCGGGATTCTTTCCATCGGGCTCGCCCGCGTTGTTCCCGCTGTTCCCGCCACCGCCGGTGACGACCCATACGACCAGGATCGCGAGCAGGCCGACGACGGTCAGCAGAATGGCCCTCCGTCGCCAGTAGATGGTGGAGGGAAGCGGCCCGATCGGATTGCGCAGAGATCCCACGGCGCAAACTGTACGAGAGATCGGGCACTTCGCTGGCCCCACCCGCCGCCCGAAACCTCAACTTTTCCGGATCATCATCCCGGTCGCTCCCGCCATCACCGCGGCCCGGCGGCTCATGATCGCGGTACGTGAGCGTAAGGCTCGGACGGGCACCGTCCGTGACCAGAACGGCGCCGCGCGAGCAGCACGAACTCCCGAGTGTCACATGTCCGTTCACAAAACACGTGCACGAAATCCGCGCACGAGACGAACGCACGAGATCAACGTACGAGAGCAGCGCACGAAAGCAGCGCACAGGACCAACGTACGAGAGCAGCGCACGCTCGTCCCCGACCGACTCCGCTCACCGTCTCCCCGTCCCCGCCTGCCACAATCGTCCCCACCACCGAAGTACGTCGGAGGATTTGGAGAAGACGATGGGCGGATCCGTGGAGGCCGACGGCATCACCGCACCGGCATCGAGGCCGTTGCGGAAGCTGGGGTTTCTGACCATCGGGCTGTTCGACGAGGCCGACCCGCGCCGGGGCCACGAGTCGACGCTGGAGATCATCGAGCTGGGTGAGCGGCTCGGCTTCGACAGCGCGTGGCTCCGCCACCGTCATCTGCAGTACGGCATCTCCTCCCCCGTGGCGGTCCTGGCGGCGGCCTCGCAGCGCACGAGCCGTATCGAACTGGGCACCGCCGTCATCCCGTTGGGCTGGGAGAACCCGTTGCGGCTGGCCGAGGACCTGGCCACGGTGGACCTCCTCTCCGGCGGCCGGCTCAACCCGGGGATCAGCGTCGGACCGCCGATGCACTACGACACCGTCAAGGCGGCGCTCTACCCGGACACCGCCGGCGCTGAGGACTTCAGCTTCGAACGGGTCCGGCGACTCCTCGGCTTCGTGCGGGGCGAGGCGGCCACCGACTTCAGCGGCACCGAGGGCTTCGAGGTCTTCTCCGACCGGGTCCAGCCGCACTCCCCCGGGCTGGGCGGCCGTATGTGGTACGGCGGCGGCAGCCTCCGGTCGGCGCGGTGGGCCGGCGAGAACGGGATGAACTTCCTGACCAGCAGCGTCGTGAAGGCGGAGGGGACGGAGCCGGCGACCGCGTCCGAGACCGCAGCCGGCGCCTTTGAGGAAACCGTCGCCGGGACGGTGGACTTCGCCGGTGTCCAGCTCTCCCACATCCGGGAGTTCCGGGAGCATCACCCCGACGGGGAGCGGGCCCGGGTCTCGCAGGGGCTCGTCGTCATCCCCACCGACTCGGCGAGCGCGGAGCAGCGCGCCAAGTACGAGGCGTACGCGGCGAAGCGGCTGCCCCGGACCACCGCGCCGCAGGGGCCGGGACGGATCCTCTTCGCGCCGGACCTGGTGGGCACGTCCGCCGAGATCGCCGAGCGGCTCGGCGCCCACGCCGCCTTCCGCGAGATCGACGAGGTCGCCTTCGCCCTGCCGTTCACCTTCGATCACGAGGACTACGTCCAGATCCTCACGGACATCGCGACGAAGCTGGGGCCGGCGCTGGGCTGGCACCCGGCCGGCTGACCCTCGCTCGCACGGGAGAGGTCGGGGGGCGGTTGTTCGGCGGGTGCGGGGTGGTGTGTGGTTACGACCCGCCTCCACCCACCCGCAGCCAACACACCCACCGCAGACACCCCCCACCAGAAACCACCCCCAACCACCCCCGCATGGCAGGATCGACCGTGCCATGACTGCACCCACGAAGCCTCAGAGCAGCCCTGCCGACGTAACCCCGACCGCACTGCACACCCCGGTGATCGCCTGGTTCGAGACGCATGCCCGTGATCTGCCCTGGCGGCGGGCGGAAGCCGGGCCATGGGGGGTGATGGTCAGCGAGTTCATGCTGCAGCAGACGCCGGTCAACCGTGTACTGCCCGTCTATGAGCAGTGGCTGGCGCGCTGGCCCCGTCCGGCGGACCTCGCGAAGGAACCGCCGGGTGAGGCGGTGCGGGCCTGGGGCCGACTCGGGTATCCGCGTCGCGCGCTGCGGCTGCACGGCGCGGCGGTGGCCATAGCGGAACGGCACGGCGGGGACGTACCGCGGGATCACGCGCAGCTGCTCGCGCTGCCGGGGATCGGTGAGTACACGGCCGCGGCGGTGGCGTCGTTCGCGTACGGGCAACGGCACGCCGTGCTCGACACGAACGTGCGGCGCGTCTTCGCCCGCGCGGTCAGCGGCACGCAGTACCCGCCGAACGCGACCACGGCCGCCGAGCGGAAACTGGCCCGTGCCATGCTGCCCGAGGACGACGGGACGGCGTCCCGCTGGGCGGCCGCGTCGATGGAGCTGGGCGCGCTGGTGTGCACGGCGAAGAACGAGACATGCCAGCGCTGTCCGATCGCGGGGCAGTGCGCGTGGCGGCTGGCCGGGAAGCCCGCGCACGAGGGTCCGGCGCGGCGCGGCCAGACGTACGCCGGTACCGACCGTCAGGTCCGCGGCAAGCTCCTCGCCGTACTGCGGGACGCGATCGCGCCCGTGCCGCAGGCGGTTCTCGACCGGGTGTGGGACGAGCCGGTGCAACGCGCCCGCGCCCTCGACGGACTGGTCGCCGACGGACTGGTGGAGCCCCTTGCCGGCGGCCTCTACCGTCTCCCCCTCACCTGACCCCTCGTCCGACCCATCACCTGGCCACCACAACGCCTCATCGCACAGCTCACGCATCGCCGAGGCTTCACCGCAACACAGCCCCCGCCCGCGCCCGACGGGGGAAATCACCCCATCCCCTCCCCAAAGCCCAGCCCGCTTTACCCCGTTCCTACTTCCGTTACACAACCGACGGACAGCCGAGCGTTCTCCGCAGGCTGCCTCGGACGTCACCGTGACAACCCCTCCGTAGCTTCATTGGCGTACCGCAGGAACCCGCGAAACGAACCAGCGGATCCGGCGGGACGAGCGGCACGCACAGCGGATCGCACCAGTGACACGAAGCAGCGGACAGCCGGCGCCGCGCGACAGCGCGGACGTCGGAAACGGGGAGCGGAGGCGGTTGATCATGGCGCACGGCGAGGTGCTCGAATTCGAGGAGTACGTCCGTACCCGGCAGGACGCGCTGCTGCGCAGCGCCCGCCGGCTCGTGCCGGACCCGGTGGACGCCCAGGATCTGCTGCAGACGGCGCTGGCACGGACGTACGGCCGCTGGGACGGCATCGCGGACAAGCGGCTGGCGGACGCCTATCTGCGCCGGGTCATGATCAACACGCGGACGGAGTGGTGGCGGGCCCGGAAGCTGGAGGAGGTCCCGACCGAGCAGCTGCCGGACGCCTGCATCGAGGACTCCACCGAGCAGCACGCGGACCGCGCCCTCCTCATGGACATCATGAAGGTTCTGGCTCCCAAGCAGCGCAGTGTCGTGGTGCTGCGACACTGGGAGCAGATGTCCACGGAGGAGACGGCCACCGCCCTCGGCATGTCGGCCGGCACCGTCAAGAGCACGCTGCACCGCGCGCTGGCCCGGCTTCGCGAGGAGCTGGAGTCGCGGGACATCGACGAGCGCGCCGCCCGCGCGTTCGGAGCGAGCGAGGAGCAGGAGCGTTGCGCGGCCTGAGCACAGCGGCCGGCCCGGGGCCAGGGGCCAGGCCGACCACGAAGGCGGTGATCACGGCGGTGGCCGTGCTCGCCGCCCTCGGCCTTTCCGTCTCCGCCTGCGGCACGGGCGGCACCGGCGCCCGCGACGAAGGACCGGCCGACAACGACTCACTCGCGGCGGGCGCGGCCTCGCCGTCCGTCTCCGCGCAGGCCGACGGCGACGGGGGCGGCGATCATCCGAGTGTCGACGAGGTCGTCCGGATGGTGCGGGCGGACCCGGCGGTCAGCGAGACCGTGAAGAGCGATCTGAAGCCGTGCGTGGCCGACGAGTACCCGGTGGACGTGACGTACGGGGACCTGAGCGGGGGTTCGGCCGACGACCTCGTGGTCAATGTGATGACCTGTGCGGACGCCGTCGGTGTGGCGTCGTACGTGTACCGCGCGGAGAAGGGGGGGTACCGGAGCGTCTTCCTCTCCGAACAGCCCCCCGTCTACGCGGAGATCGACCGGGGCGACCTCCTGGTCACCCGACAGCTGTACGAGAATGGCGACCCGTCCTCGTACCCGTCCAGCGAGGAAGTCACGACCTACCGCTGGATCAAGGACGGCTTCGTACAGCGCTCCAGCACGCGCACGGAGTACAGCAGCACGGTGGGCGGCGCGGAATCGGCGCCCCCCGAACCGAGCTGACACCGAACACGAACGTCCCTGACCGGTCCTGACCGACCCCGACCGAGAGCGAGCGAGATCACCGGATGGCAGAGCAGACCCATGTCCTGTTCGTCGAGGACGACGACGTCATCCGCGAGGCGACCCAGCTCGCACTGGAGCGGGACGGCTTCGCGGTCACAGCCATGCCCGACGGGTTGTCGGGGCTGGAGGCGTTCCGCGCGGACCGGCCCGACATCGCGCTCCTCGACGTCATGGTCCCGGGCCTGGACGGGGTCTCCCTGTGCCGCCGTATCCGTGACGAGTCGACCGTCCCCGTGATCATGCTCTCCGCGCGCGCCGACTCCATCGACGTGGTGCTGGGCCTGGAGGCGGGCGCCGACGACTACGTGACCAAGCCGTTCGACGGTGCCGTCCTGGTCGCCCGGATCCGCGCGGTGCTGCGCCGCTTCGGGCACGCGAGCGGCGGCGACGCCAAGGCCGAGGAGGCCGGGGCCGCGAGCACCGGAGGGGTGCTCACCTTCGGCGAGCTGGTGATCGACACCGAGGGCATGGAGGTACGGAAGTCCGGGGTGCCGGTGGCACTGACACCGACCGAGATGCGGCTGCTGCTGGAGTTCTCGTCCGCCCCCGGCACGGTTCTCTCCCGCGACAAGCTGCTCGAACGCGTGTGGGACTACGGCTGGGGCGGCGACACCCGGGTCGTCGACGTCCATGTCCAGCGGCTGCGGACGAAGATCGGCCAGGACCGCATCGAGACGGTTCGCGGCTTCGGCTACAAGCTCAAGGCCTGAGCGGGGCGGGGCCGACATGAGCATGAGGGGCATACGAGGAGAGCACGGGCCTGAGGCACCGGTCGCCGCGGGTCTCGGAGACGGTTCCGCCCCCGGTGCCGGGGGCGCCGGCGGGAGCGCCGCCGGCCGCCGGAGCGGCCCGGGACTCGCCTCGGGCATCCGGACCGGGCTGCGGTGGCAGTTGAGCGCGGCGATCGCACTGGTCGGCGCGCTGGTGGCGCTCGCGCTGAGCCTGGTCGTGCACAACGCGGCGCGCGTGTCGATGCTCGACAACTCACGCGACCTCGCCGACGAGCGCATCCAGGTCGCGCAGCGCATGTACGAGTCGGGCCGCCCGCTGAAGTCCGGCGCCTTCGGGGTGAAGCTCGACGACCCCGACATCCCGAAGGACCTGCTGGCCAAGGTCGGGGAGGGCCGCCGGGCCACCTATGTGTCCGAGGGCGAGAACGGGGTGCCCGACATCTGGGCGGCGGTCCCGCTGAAGGACAAGCGCGTCCTCTCCCTGCACACCGACTTCACCGACCACAGCTCCGCGGTGATGCGGGACCTCGACCAGGCCCTGCTCATCGGCTCGATCGCGGTCGTCTTCGGCGGCTCGGCCCTCGGGGTGCTCATCGGCGGCCAGATGTCCCGCCGGTTGCGCAAGGCGGCGGCCGCCGCGCACCAGGTGGCCAAGGGCGAGTCCGACGTACGGGTGCAGGACGCGATCGGCGGTGTCGTGCGCGACGAGACCGCGGAGCTGGCGCGGGCCGTGGACGCCATGGCCGACACGCTGCGGCAGCGCATCGAGGCGGAGCGCCGGGTGACGGCGGACATCGCCCACGAGCTGCGTACGCCGGTGACCGGTCTGCTCACGGCGGCGGAACTGCTGCCGCCGGGCCGCCCCTCCGAACTGGTCCGTGACCGGGCCCAGGCGATGCGCACGCTCGTCGAGGACGTGCTGGAGGTGGCCCGGCTCGACGGGGCCTCCGAGCGGGCGGAGCTGCAGGACATCATGCTGGGCGAGTTCGTGGCCCGGCGGGTGGCGGCGAAGGACGCGGGTGCGCGCGTACAGATCGTGCACGAGTCGGCGGTCACGACGGACCCCCGCCGCCTCGAACGCGTCCTGCTGAACCTGCTGGCCAACGCGGCGAAGCACGGCAAGCCGCCGATCGAGGTCTCCGTCGAGGGCCGGGTGATCCGCGTCCGCGACCATGGCCCCGGCTTCCCCGAGGACCTGCTCGCCGACGGCCCCCGCCGCTTCCGCACCGGCGCGTCCGACCGCGCCGGCCAGGGTCACGGCCTCGGCCTCACCATCGCCGCGGGTCAGGCGCGCGTCCTGGGCGCCCGCCTCACGTTCCGCAACGTCCGCCCTCCCGGATCGCCGGACGGCGTCCTGGCCGAGGGCGCGGTCGCGGTGCTGTGGCTCCCGGAGCACGCTCCGACGAACACCGGCAGCTATCCGATGCTGCCGACGACGAACGACGGGGTGGCGTAGCCGGGGGGCCGGTTGTTCGACCGCGGGTCCGGTGGGACTTCTCGCGCTTCGACCGCCGGTCCGGTGGGACTTCTCGCGCTTCGACCGCGGGTCCGGTGGGGCTTCTCGCGCAGTTCCCCGCGCCCCTGAAAAGCGGGGCTGCGCCCCTGCTTTCCAGCCCGAGAGGGCCGTAGGC
>NZ_JBHVDX010000171.1:0-22616 GCF_042802555.1 Streptomyces sp. NPDC057474
CAACGAACTGAGCTTGCAACGAAGTTCCCGAGATGTGTATTGACTGCCGCGATCGGAATGAAATATGCAGCCTTCGGCGAGGTCGATGTTCCGGGCGGCCATATCGAGTGCATCCGATATGAGAGAGGTCTTCATATGGTCGGCCATCGCCCAGCCGACCACCGCTTTGGTGTGGCAGTCGATGACGGTCGCGAGGTAAAGGAACCCGGCCCAGGTGTGAACGTAGGTGATGTCGCTGACCAGTTTGTGCCCGGGAGCGTCAGCAGTGAAGTCACGGGCCAGCAGGTCGGGCGTGGCCGGCGCCGCATCATCGGCGATCGTGGTCACCCGCCAGGGCCGCGGCTGGCATGGCACCAGGCCCGAGTTCGCGCATCAGCGCGCGGACCAGTTCCGCTCCGGCCTGCACGTTCATCCGCTGGAGCGCGGCGTGGACACGCCGGTAGCCGTAGGTCTCCTGAGAGTCGGAGAAGACCTGGAGGATGACAGCCCTCAGTTCCGAACGGCGCTTCGCGGTGGCCGACAATGGCCTCGATCTCCAGTGGTAGAAGCCCGACGTGGATACTCCCGCCCAGGTGCACATCTGCTGCACGGGAAAATTACCGGCCTCGCCGTCGATGAACTCGTACTTCTCCGTCACCGGTATTCCTGGGCGAAGAAGGCCGCCGCTTTTCCCAGGAACTCGGTCTTCATGCGGAGTTCCCGGTTCTCGCGTTCCAGTTCGCGCAGGCGCGCACGTTCGCTGATGTTCAGCGGAGGCTCCTCCCCGGCGTGCTCCTGCCGGTACCGGCTGACCCAGGTGCCCAGCGTTCCCTCGTTCACTTGTATCTCTCGGGCGACCTCGGCAATCGGGCGCGACTCCACGACCACCATCTTGACCGCCTCGTCCCGAAATTCAGGACTGAACTTCCTACGCTTCTGTGCCACGTGCTCTCTCCGTCGTTCTGGACTTCGATCCTATGGGGACCGCTGTCCGAGAACTTCGGGGCGCCTCAGATCGTGAGGCGTGGTTGAAGGCGTTGGCGCGTGTCGCCGAGGGCAATGACGAGGTGGCCGGCGGCCCGTGTCCGGTCTGCGGTCGGGACTGTCTTGAGGTTCGGTACATCGTCAACGACAGCAGCCGGGTCGGCTATGTGCTGTTCTGGTGCGGCGTGTGTCTACACGGCATCAGCGTTTCCCGGGTGCGTGCTCCGGAGGGCGTTGCAACGTGGTCGATCGACGATCCGGCTTCGGTCGCGGGTGTCCCGGACTTCACCCGTGACGACTGAGGGCCGTGCCGCTGTGGGAATCCGTCGGCGCGGTACAGAGGATGGGGACAGGGAAGTGACAGACTCACGCGCGGAACGCCGTTCCGCCGGCACCGAGATCATGCTGGACGTGCTGCTGCGCTGGGCGTGGATCCGGCGCCGTACGCCCGCTCGGGACATCGCCGACTTCGATGGCGGGCAGCCGCTGCGAGTCGTGGGGTTCACACAGAGTATCGGCGGCACGGTCAAGGTCTCGGTCGGCAAGGGCAAGCAGGTCGCTCGGCTCAGGCAGGGCTACCTACGGTTCGCCGCCGGTGAACCGCCGCTCTGGAAAGACGCGCGAGGAGGCCGGAGCGCGACCCTTCGGGCGCCGTTCCGGCTGAAGCCGGCGGGCGGGAAAGTGAGGCTGGCGCCGAAGTTCGAGCGGTACGAACTCGTCACGGGTGCGGGGACATACGACCTCGCGGTGCCGAAGAAGGATGGGGAACTGGTGCGGCACGCGTTCGGGGCGGGGCGGGGCGGGGCTTCGGTTGAGCGGCGGGTGAGTCCCACGCGGGCCAGGGTGTTGGCGTCGAGGCACCGGCCTAGCCCGCGCGGCCGACCGAGGGCGTCCGCGACGGTCGGGCTGGTTGAGTGTGTCACTTGAGCCCGGTGGTGGCCGTGTCCGCGACGAGGTTGCGCCACACGATCGACCATGCTCGGCAAGCGCGCGCCCATCTCGCCTCAGTCGCCCTCGACCCGCCCCAGCGGACTGGACTCTGCCGTCAACGCGGTGCGTTCCGCACGCCAGTCGGGCCATCCTGTTCCGGGAGGTGTGTCGCCGCCGACGGGCACGATTCCGGTGCCGGAGCAACATCATTGCGGCTGCTCTGTCGGAGGGGGACAATGGTGTTCCGGCCGCCCGGAACACCTGGGGGTGTGGTTATGTGCGGCCACAGTGCGGCCGGACGCCTTTGGACGGGGTAACACAGGGTGTCATGGCGGAACTGTTCACAGGTGCTCTGATCAGGCAGAACAGCACCGGGTGGCACGAGCCGGAACCAGCCGTCATCAACCCCCATGGTCTCGTAATGCGTAGGTCTCGGGTTCGAATCCCGAAGGCGGCTCTGTGGTGAACCGCAGGTCGAGCCTATGACCTGCGGTTTTTCCTTTTCCTTGACCATGGGAACGCCGATTTGGAACGCCTGCTGACCTACGCATTCTCGTGCGTAGGTTGTGAGGTTTCCACGCTCAGTGACTCTAGCGACGTTTAGGCCGTTGACCTGCATGTTTGTGCGGATCATCGCCTGTTTCGGGCCGGGCAGCGGCTGCTGACCGACGACGAGGTCGCCACCGAAGCCCGACTGCTTGACGCGGACGGCAACGCGGACGTCGAACTGGTCGGAGCCTGGGATCCGGACGGGGCCAGCGGCACCACTCTGTCCGACACCGCGTCCGGCTACGGACGGCCCCTCACACTCACCGGTGGGGCCACCCTGGACGGCGAGGCGATCGTGCTCGACGGCACGGACGACGCAGCCACCACAGCCGGACCGGTGATCGACGAGTCCGGCTCTTTCACGGCCACGGCCGCAGTGGAGCTGGACTCGGCCGCCATGGCCGCGAAGGCAGACGGCTACGTCGCTCAGGTCATCGGTCAGCGCGGCACCGACGGCGCCTCGTGGGGTCTGTGGTTCGAGAAGACCGGCACCGAGTTCGATCCGGAGACCGAGACGGAGCTTCCCGTCGGCAAGTGGTACTTCGGTCGACTGAACGCCGACGGCAGCTGGACGGCGGTGGTCTCCGACGAGGCCGTGAGCGTCTCCGGCAACAGCGTGACGCAGCTGACCGGTGTGTTCGACGCGTACACCGACACCATCGGCCTGTACATCGGCGCCAACCAGAACGGCTCCGACCTCGCCTACACGGCCGTTGCCGGTTCCGCCGACTTCGCGGTCGGCAAGGGCTTCGTGGACTCCGCCTGGGCGCACTACCTGGCGGGTCGGGTGACCGATGTGCGGATCTGGGCCGGGGCGATGTCCGGTCAGCAGCAGATCAGCGACACCGTCGGTATCGCCGGTGCCTGACCGCCCGCTCCAACTCTCGTTCTCCGTCCGTCCGTTCCAAGTCCGTCGTGATCACCAGGGGAGTCCTGTCATGAGCGCCGGTATACGTGCCCGTCTGCGTGCCTGCCGGGGCAGGGGCGGCCTCGGACGCGTCCTGCTGCCGGCGCTCGTGTTGGCGGTCGTCGCGCCGACCGCCCTGGCCGGGCCGGTGCAGGCCGCGGGCAGCGGCCTGGGCCGCCCCGACGCGCCGAAGCAGGAGGTCTCCGAGGTCTACGCGGTCACCGGCCTGGGTGCCAAGCAGGCTCGGGCTCGGGCGGTCGCAGTCGGTAAGGAGAACGCCGAACAGGTCCGGCAGGCCAAGACGCAGCAGACCGCGACCTGGCCGAAGGCCGGTGCGGCGAGTGCGAAGCCCGCCGGGAAGGGCCAGGCCGCCCGGCTGACCGCCGGCGGGCTCCCCGTGACGCTCGCCGACACCTCGGACAGCACTCGGATCGAGGTCCTGGACCGGCAGAAGACGAAGGCCGCTGGTGTCAAGGGTGTGTTGCTGACGGCGACGGCCGCCGAGCCCGGCACCGCGGAGATCGGCGTCGACTACTCGGCCTTCGCCTCCGCGTACGGCGGCGACTGGGCGGGCCGCCTTAGCCTCTACCGCCTCCCGGCCTGCGCCCTGACCACCCCGGACAAGCCGGCCTGCCGTGAGCGCACCCCACTCGACTCCCACAACGACATCTCGGGCAGGACCGTTTCCGCAGAAATCGCGCTGACGGAGAAGTCAACAGGTACGGCGTCGAGCAGCACAGAAGATTCAGGCACGGTAACCCCAGCGAGCTACTCGTCGGCCACCACCGCTGCCGCTACGACCGATTCCTCCACAGCAACCGTCCTGGCCCTGGTTGCCACCGCGGGCGCCTCCGGCTCCGGTTCCGGTGACTACACCGCGAGCCCTCTCTCACCTTCCTCCACCTGGTCGGCGGGCGGCTCGTCGGGGGCGTTCACGTGGTCGTACGACATGGCCGTACCGCCCTCCGCGGCAGGGCCGAAACCGAGCGTGTCGCTGTCGTACGACTCCGGCAGCATCGACGGCCGCACCGCCTCGACGAACAACCAGGGCAGCCAGGTCGGCGAGGGCTTCGATCTGTCCGCCGCGTCCTACGTGGAGCGCTCGTACGGCTCCTGCGACAAGGACGGGCAGGACGACAAGTACGACCTGTGCTGGAAGTACGACAACGCCTCCATCGTCCTCAACGGCAAGTCCAACGAACTGATCAAGGACGACACGACCGGCGTATGGCGGCTGAGCTCCGACGACGCCTCCACCGTCACCCACTCCACCGGAGCCGACAACGGCGACGGCAACGGCGAGTACTGGACAGTTACCACCGGCGACGGCACCAAGTACGTCTTCGGCCTCAACAAGCTCCCCGGAGCGGCCACTGACGACGCCACCGACTCCGTGTGGACCGTCCCGGTCTACGGAGACGACTCCGGCGAGCCCGGCTACGACCAGGGCTCCGCCTTCGCCGACCGGTCCGTGACCCAAGCCTGGCGCTGGAACCTGGACTACGTCGTGGACACGCACGGCAACGCCATGACGTACTGGTACACGCCGGAGACCAACCACTACGCCAAGAACGATGCCGACACCGCCACCACCAAGTACACCCGCGGTGGCTACCTCACCAAGATCCTCTACGGCCAGGACAAGGACACCCTGTTCTCCGGCGTGACCTCCGACAAGGTCACCTTCTCCTACGCCGAGCGCTGCACCGCCTCCGACTGCTCCGAGCTGAAGGACTCCACCGCCGACAACTGGCCGGACGTCCCCTACGACTCCGTCTGCGCCTCGGGCGCCGACTGCGACGCGGTCAGCCCGGCTTTCTTCACCCGCAAGCGCCTCACCAATGTCACCACACACGCCTGGTCGGCCACGGCGAGTGCCTTCACTGCCGTCGACAGCTGGGACCTGACCCAGGAGTACCTGGACGGCGGCGACATCGGCGACACCTCCGACCAGACCCTGATCCTGAAGTCGGTCCGGCACACCGGGAAGAACGGCACCGACATCGCGCTCGACCCGGTGACCTTCACCTACGAGATGCGCCCCAACCGGGTCGACGCCACCGACGACATCCTGCCTCTGACCAAGCCCCGTATGAGGACGGTCACCTCCGAGACGGGCGCCATCACCACCGTCACCCTCTCCGGTCCTGAGTGCGTGCGCGGCTCTGACATGCCGGCCGCCGAGGACGACAACTCGAAGTCCTGCTATCCGCAGTACTGGAACATCAACGGGGCCGAAGACGCCTCCCTCGACTGGTTCCACAAGTACCGGGTCACCGCCGTCGGTACCGCCGACCCGACCGGCAAGAACGAGGGCACCGAGAACACGTACAGCTACGCCGACCCCGCCTGGCACTACAACGACAATCCGCTGACCCCGGAGGACGAGCGCACCTGGTCCGTCTGGCGCGGCTACGGAAAGGTCACCGCCACCAAGGGCATCGCGGGCAAGACACAGACCAAGACCGTCTCCCTCTACCTGCAGGGCATGGACGGCGACAAACGCAAGGACACCACCGCCACCCGGTCCGTCTCGGTCCCTGGCATCGACGTCGGTGGCCTGGACGTGGCGGACCAGACCGACAGCGACCCGTACGCGGGGTTCCTGCGCGAGCAGATCACCTACGACGGCTCGACCCCGATCTCGGTCACCGTCAATGACCCCTGGTCCCGCCGTACCGCGACCCAGCACAAGTCCTACGCCGACTCCGAGGCGTACTACGTGCGCACGGAGAAGACCTTCGCCCACCCTTATCTGACGGCGGGACAGAACTGGCGTACCCGCACCACCTCCACCACCGAGTGGGACGGCTACGGCAATCCGCTGAAGGTGTACGACGCGGGCGACACCGCCGTCACCGGCGACGAGACCTGCACCCGCACCTGGTACGCCGCCAACTCCAGCCTGGGCATCAACTCGCTGGTCACCCGCAAGCGGATGGTCGGCCGAGCCTGCTCGACCGCCGAGACCGACCTGTCCCTGCCGACCTCCAGCGCCACCCGCGGCGACGTGCTGTCCGACACCGCCACCATGTACGACGGCCCAGCCACCACGACCGCCTGGACGGCGTCCCAGACGCCGACACTCGGCGAGGCCACCTGGACCGGCCGCGCCTCCGCCTACCCGGCCGCGGTGACGAACAGCGAGCGCAACCCGTCGAGCTGGCAGACCCTCAGCCGGAGCACGTACGACGCTCTGGGCCGGGTGGCCTCCGTCACCGACACGGCCGGTAACACCAGCACCACGTCCTACGTCCCCGTCGCGGCCGGCCCGCTGACCAGGACCAAGGTCACCAACGCCAAGTCGCAGAGCATCTACACCTACAACGACTACGCCCGGGGCCTGCCGACCAAGGTCTACGACGTCAACAACAAGATCACCGAGACGACGTACGACGCCCTCGGCCGCACCACCGCGACCTGGCTGCCCAACCGCTCCCGCTCCGGCGACTACAGCGCCAACCACACCTACACCTACTCCGTCACCAACGACGCCCCGTCCTGGTCCTCGACCTCGTCCCTCAAGGCCGACGGCACCACCTACAACACCAGCTACCAGATCTACGACTCGCTCCTGCGCCCGCTCCAGACCCAGACCCCCACCCCGCAGGGCGGACGGCTGCTCACCGACACCCGCTACGACAGCCGCGGCCTGGCCTACGAGACGTACGCCGACGTCTTCGACACCACGTCCACCCCGAACGGCACCTACACCCGTGCCGAGTACGGCCGCGCCCCCAAGCAGACCGCGATCGCCTTCGACGGCGCCGAGCGGCCGGTGAGCAGCACCTTCTACGTGTACGGCGTGCAGAAATGGAGCAACAGCAACACGTACACGGGTGACTCCACCGCCACCACAGCAGCCGGTGGCGGCTCGGCGACCCGGACCATCGTGGACGCCCTGGGGCGCACGGTCGAGACCCGCGAGTACGCCGGTACGACCCCCGCCGACACCGGTTACGGGGCGGGTGTGGGCGCGTCCTACACCTCCACGAAGTTCACATACACCCGTGACGGCAAGCAGTCCACCATCACCGGCCCGGACAGCAGCTGGTCCTATGGTTACGACTTGTACGGCCGTCAGACGTCCGCCACCGACCCGGACAAGGGCACGGCGGCCACCGGCTACACCAGCCTGGACCAGGTCTCCTGGACCAAGGACGCGGCCGGCCGGGTCACGATCACCGCCTATGACGTGCTCGGTCGCCCACCGGCACCTGGTCCGCGACCGCCAGCGCCGACCTGACCTCCACTACGGAGGAGCAGGTCGACGCGAACAAGCTCACTGCCTACGCGTACGACACGCTCGCCAAGGGCCAGCTGGACTCCTTCACCCGCTACGTCGGCGGTGTCTCCGGCAGTGCCTACACCCGCAAGGTGACGGCCTACGACAGCATGTACCGGGCTACCACCACCCAACTCGTCCTGCCCTCCAGCGACTCGCTGGTCACCTCGAAGGCCGTGGGCTCGACACTGACCTTTTCCACGTACTACAACATCGATGGCACCCAGCAGTACACCAGTGAGCCCGCCGCGGGCGGCCTCGCGGGAGAGACCGTCGACTACGAGTACGACGACCTGGGCCTGGACACCCGGACCAGCGGCGCCAGTGATTACCTGCTGGACACCAGCTACTCCGCGCTCGGCCAGCCGGAGGTGCTCACTCTGGGCACTTCCGCGGCGGCGGGTACCAAGAAGGCGTACGTCAGCAACGTGTACGAGGAGGGCACCGACCGCCTGACCCGCTCCTCGGTCACCGACGACACCCACGCCTACAAGCTTCAGGAACTGAACTACGGCTACGACGACGCGGGCAACGTCACCGCCATCTCCGACCCGACGACCCTGGGCGGCGCTGGCAAGGCGGACTACCAGTGCTTCGCCTACGACGGCCATCGCCGCCTGGCCGAGTCCTGGACCCCGTCGACGGCAGACTGTGCCGCCTCCGGCCGCACGACGGCGAACCTGGGCGGAGCGGCCCCGTACTGGACGTCGTACACCTACAAGAACTCCGGCCTGCGCGCCACCGAGAGCACCCACACCACCAGCGCGACCACGACCCGGACCTACTGCTACGACGGTACGAAGGTCCACCGGCTGACCGCCACCACCACCGGCGCCACCTGCACCGGTGTCACGGCGTCCTACGTCTACGACGACACCGGCAACACCACGACCCGTCCGGACGGCAGCACGAGCCAGGCCCTCACCTGGTCCGCGGAGGGCCGCCTCGACGCGGTCAAGGAGGGCGCGAGTACCACCGGATATGTCTATGACGCGGACGGCGATCTCCTGATCCGCCGCAACACCGGCGGTGAGACAGTCCTGTACCTGGGTGCGACTGAGGTCCATCTCGACACCTCGACCTCGACCGCGAAGTACTGGGCACAGCGCTACTACAGCGGCGCCGACTCCATCGTCGCCCTGCGCAGCAACAAGTCCGGTACGTCGACACTGACCTGGCTGGCCGCCGACCACCACGGCACCAGCAGCCTGGCCGTGGACGCCTCTACTCAGGCCGTCACCAAGCGCTACACCACTCCGTTCGGCGCCCCGCGCACCGGCGGCACCGGCACCTGGCCCGACGACAAGGCATTCCTCGGCGCCTCCGCCGACACTTCCACCGGCCTGACCCATTTGGGCGCCCGTGAGTACGACCCGGTCACTGGCCGGTTCATCAGCGTCGACCCGCTGCTCAGTGTGGACCAGCACCAGTCGCTGAACGGCTACACCTACGGCAACAACAACCCCGCCACCTGGTCCGACCCCACCGGTCTGGAGATCGGTTCGCGGCCCAACTCCTGCCGGTACTCCCTCGCGAACTGCGACTCCAAGACGCAGAAGGCCGTCGGCTACGACCCGAAGACCGGCACGGTCGACCCCTCCAAGGGCACCGCCAGCACCAGCAGCACCGGCTCGACCACCAGCGTTCCCACCAAGAGGAACACTGTCAGCGGCCCGAAGTGGGGCTGGCTGTCGGCCGTCGAGGACGCGGTCGTGGACTACGGCTCCGCGATCTTCTCCCAGCCCGACATCTGGTGGGGCGCCGCCGAGACCGCCGGAGGCATGGCTCTGATGGGCCTCGGCGGAGAGACCATCATCGGCGGCTCCGCGATCTGCCTCACCGGCGTCGGCTGCATCGCCGGCACCCCTGCCGTCGCGGGCGGCGTGGCCATGGTCGGTGCCGGCGCGGCGGGCACGGCCGATGGGATCGGGCGGATCAACGAGGGACTCGGGAAAGCGCTGAGGCAGGCTAATAGCCAATCGTCGAGTTCCTCCACTGCGTCGAGAACCTTCACTTCGGATGATCCGCTCGTAGGCGACGTGGCTACCGCAATTGATGCGAAGTACCCTGGCCTCGTGAAGGATGTGAATGTTGCGGTCAAGCGCGCAGATGGCTCCGATTTGACCGACTTCGATATCGAGCTCGGGAACGCAGTTATTCAAGTGAAGGCGGGTCCAGGAAAGGGCGCCGGAGACCAGGTCACGCGGACTCAGCAGGGTACGGACAAGCCAGTGATCGTTTATGGGCCGAAGCTGCGGCCGAGTGTCGTCAAGGAAGTGAACAGCCGAGGAGCAATCGGCGTCACTTCGCTGGATGATCTGCTGGCAGTGATTGCGCCGTGAATTCACTGATCGTATGTGTGTCGCGCGAGGTGACGGTCGAGGAAGTCCGAGACCAGTTGCTCGCCAGCGGGGTCGGTGTGGATTTCCAGGACGGTCGGCTGACCGTGTTGCATGACGGGTCTGTTGCGTGGATTGGACCAAACCTGGATGGTGAGCTGGAGAGGGAGTACGAGCCGGATGAGCTTGCTGTTATAGAGGGACTCATCGGAACTTGGAACGGCTTTGTCATCGACTATCGGACGATAGGGGTTGCAGACGCTGTTGTGGCCGCGATGTGCGAGCGGTGGCCATGTGTGGTGGACGACGAAAACGGATTCATCGGGTGGGGCGTGGACTACCTTGAGCGCCGCCGTGGCGGTGGCTATGTCCCTCATTCAACGTCGTAAGCAAGTCGAGCCAGTGCCGTGGTGTGGTCCGTCTCTGCTGCGTGCGTCTCGTCGGCTGCGGCGGGTTGCTTGATGAGGTGGTTGTTGCCTTCGGAGGCGGTGTTGGTGATCCCACTGGTCAGGTAGCTCTCGACGCCGTTCCATCACTAATCCGAGAATCGATGCGTCAGTGGGCATGCGGCAGCACCAGGCTGAGTTGAAGTGGGGCCGACTGTCCGCCAGTGTCGATACCGTCATCGGCTATGGCTCCCTGCCCGTCTCCCAGCCCGACATCTGCTGGGGCGCCGCGTTCCGAGCAGCGCCTATGTCGACTTTCTACAGTCTGGCGCTGAGGCACAGGATCTTGCCCACAGGCTCCTCCGGGCGGCCCCGGTGCCGTGGTGAAAACCCATCGGAGGCCAGAGGGAGGCCAGAGGGAGGCCGGACGCCTTTGGACCAGATGGACAAGACAACATGGGCCAGTACCCTGCACGTGTTCTGATCAGCCAAAACTGGAACCGGCGGCACAGTGCGACACCTCGTGTCACGATCACTAGTGTTCTCGTAATGCGTAGGTCTCGGGTTCGAATCCCGAAGGCGGCTCTGTGGTGAACCCCAGGTCAAGCCTTTGGCCTGGGGTTTCTTCTTTTCGTTGACCTTGTAATTCGGGCCAAACGGACACGTGCGGTCTGCGCACCGCAATGCGTAGGTCGAAGGTGTGGCCTCTGTGGTGATGTCTAGGCTCAAGGGTCTCTGAGCTGGGCTTTTGTGGTAACGATGACGTTGGCTGAGACACCATCAACGACCATGTGCGGCCAATGTGCGGCCATGAGTGCAGCGACAGTGCCGGGGTGGCCATCGGAGGCCGAGTTTCTGGGCTCAGAGTTGACCGACGACTTGTTGGTATTCGACAACCACGCCGATGGATTCGAACCCACCAAGTGGGCACGCAGGTGATCGTCGAGCTGCGTGCCGCAGGCGCGACGCTCGGGCCGCTGCAGTCGAACTCACGCCCAGCGTGATCGGTACGACAAGGGCTTTTTAGCCTTCTGGTACATCGGCGCCCTCCTGCACTGCGAGGCGCAGGTCCGTGTCGGCGTATCGATCGTCGGCCAGGCCCGCTGAAGTGCTGGGCGCAGTCGGGATGCTCACGCAGGACGGAGGCCACGAGCACAGCAGCTCCGCCGGTCAGGCCGCGCACCAGGGTCTGATCTGATTGGTCCCAGGCTCCGTCCCAGACGCACCGGGCACGAGTGGCCCATCCGGTGCTTGCTGCGGGCTTCGCCCACGGCGACGGCACCGTGATGGAGGGGAAGGATACCGAGCGGCTGCTGTGGAGGTTCTGGCACACCGGTCGCGACTCGGCTACCTCGACGAGCGGGAACGGTCCATCGACGCGCTGATCTCCCTGTCCACAACGGGCCGCTCGGCCGCCCTCGCCACGCTCCGCCTCCTGGCCGAGGGGCCACGCGACCGCATCTGAGCGCGCCTCAGCGGGCTGTCAGGCCGGCGTTGGTGAGGCGTCGCATCAGCGAGGACTTGGCGCGGTGCTGTTCGCGCAGGTCGTGGAGGCGCCGGGCGAACTCCTCGGGGGTGTCCGCCCGGTCGTGGAGCTCGCGGAGATCCTTCAGGAGGGTGACGGCGTTGTCGTAGGGGCCGGGCTGTTTCTGCCCGATCAGATGGGCGATGTCCTGCCAGGCTTGCTCCGTGTTCTCGGCGAGGCGGTCCAGGTGGCTCTCGCGAGCCCGCTGTTCGGCTCGGCGGGCCTGGGTGCGGGCCTGCTCTTGCAGCCGCGTGTGCTCGCTGCGCACCTCGTGGGCGGCGTCGAGGAGCTCCGCGGCTGAGCGGCGCCGGGAAGCGGTGGACGGTTCGGCCGTGTCACGGGACGCGGCGCGGTGGCGGGCCAGCAGCACGGGGCCCGGCTGTGGGGCGGTGCCCAGGGCTGCGTTCAGCAGCAGGGTGTCCTTCTCGTGTGGTGGCAGGGCGCGGATCCAGGCGGTGAGCGCGTCCTTGTCGATTGACTGGGAAGGGGCGGCACCGCTGGCGCGGGCAGCAGCGGTGAGCAGATGCGGGTCGATGCGCAGGAAGTCGGCCAAGGCCTGCTGCGGGCCGGTGAGTCGGGCAAGGCCGGCGGGTACGGGCGGCTCGACGGTGGAGGTGTACTCGTCCTCTTCGACGTCCTCCTCCAGCTCCCAGCGGGTGAGCGCGGAGAGCCAGGCCAGATAGAGGGGGCGCAGGTCGCCTGCGGCGAGTTCGGTACGCAGGGTGGTGAAGGAGGCGAGGGTGAAGGAGGTCTCGAAGTCCCACTCGGCGCCGTCCTCGGCATCGTAGGAGAAGTCGAGCAGAAGGTGCCCTTTCCTGGTCCAGCAGGTCAAGGCGTCTTCCGCGCAGTACGGTTCGGCGCTGTGGGCGGGCAGCAGTGCGGTGGGCAGGCGCAGCATCAGGCGCCGCGAGCCCCAGTTGGCGAAGTACAGATGGGCGTCGTACATCTGCTCCATCAGTTTGCGCTCATCGCCGCGGAAGTTGCCGTAGTGGTACTCGTTGACGAAGTGCGTCGCGCTGATCCGGGCCCGGCTCGACAGCGCCCGCACCTGCTCGAGCTCGTCCTTCGTCAACGGTCGGTCGATGGCCTGGAACTCGTAGTACTGGTACTCGCTCACGTCCGCGCAGACTACCGACAGGCGCTGCGGCTCATCTCACGGGACCTGGATGTGATGCCTTGTTCGGGGCCCCTCCACGGTTACGGTCCTGGCGGTGCCGTCGGGTTCGTAGGATCGAGCCGAGAACGACGGGCCCGCAGGGGCCGGAGGGCAGGCGTGCGGTGGCGGCGCCGAGGGAACTGCTGGCTGGGCTACTCGGCGGGGCGAAGAAGGCGGGGGCTTTCAGCGCCCGGCTGGAAGCGCCGGTGGCCGGCCTGGGCCTTGAGGTGGCCGGGGTCGGGCCGGTGCGCCTTCCGCTGCGGGCGCCCCAGGTGAAGCGGCTGATCTCGGTGGCACGGCCGGCGTTGTTCGGGCGGGGCGAACAGACGCTGAGCGACACCGGTGTGCGTGACACCTGGCAGATCCTGCCGGATCAGCTCAGCCTTGCCGGTCCTTCCTGGCCGTCGCTGTTGAGTGGCGCGCTGGAGCATTTCCGGGACGCTCTCGGGCTCCCGGCGGCGACTCGGCTGCGGGCTGAGCCGCACGCGATGCTGGTGTACGGCAAGGGCCAGTTCTTCCTTCCGCACCAGGATTCGGAGAAGGACGACGCCATGGTGGGCACGCTGGTGCTCTCCCTGCCCTCGGCGCACACGGGGGGAGAGCTGGTCGTCGAGCACGCCGGGCACCAGTGCGCCTACCGCGCCTCGAAGACGGACCTGAGCCTCGTCGCCTTCTATGCCGACTGCCGGCACCAGGTCACTCCGGTCCGAACTGGGTACCGGGTGACGCTCACCTTCAACCTGCTCGCCGAGCCGGGGACCTCGGCGGAGGCGTCCGGACCGCTGGCGGAGATTGCGCACAGTCTGGGCCGGCACTTCGGCTCGCCCGCCAAACCGCGCTACGGCACCCGCGAGTTGGATCCGCCGACCCGGCTCGTGTACCTGCTCGATCACGAGTACACCCAGCGGGGTCTGAGTTGGGAGCGGCTCAAGGGCGCCGACGCGGGGCGTGCCGCTCTGCTGCGTGCCGCCTCCGGGCAGGCCGGGTGCGAGTCGGTGCTCGCCCTGGCCGAGGTGAAGGAGACCTGGGATGCCTATCCCGAAGGGGACGATCCCTGGGACGACCACGGGTACGACGGGTACGACGAGGATGACGACGAGGATGACGACGGGGATGCGGGCGAGGACGGGGAGGTCGGTGATGCCGGCGAGGACGGGGACTACGTCCTCCAGGAACTGATCGACGACGAGATCACCCTGGGCTGGTGGACCGGTCCGGACGGCACCGGTGGCGAAGAGATCTTGTTGCGGGTTCAGGACTACGAGGTGTGCGCGAATACCGCGAGCGTGGATCTGACGCCCTACGACTCCCAGTACGAGGGATACATGGGCAACTACGGCAACACGCTGGACCGGTGGTACCGGCGGGCCGCGGTTGTCGTGTGGCCGCGTGATCGGGCCTTCGCGGCACGCGGCGAGGCCGGATCGCGGTGGGCCCTGGAGGAACTGCGCGTCGGCATCGTGCGGGGCGACCTGGACCGGGCGCGCGACCAGGCCCGGTCCCTCGCACCGTTCTGGAAGCACACCCGTCCGCAACCCGAGCTGCTGGACTGCGCGCTGCAGGTGGCCGCGGGCCTGGATGAGGCCGAGAGCGCGGCGATGCTGCTGGAGCCGTTCCAGGTGGGCGCGCTCGGTTCGGAACACGCGGGCGGACTGGCCGCGGCAGCCGAGCGGTACGGGACCGGGTGGATGCGCCCGGTCGTCGACGCCTGGTTTGCATCGGAGCACCGCCTCCAGCCGCAGCAGGACCAATGGACCGAGCGGTTGCCGGAACTGTGCGCGGCGCTGCGCGCCCATCGGGCGCCGGCGGTGGCACGGCGGCTGTCCGCCGGGGTCTGGGCCGCGGTGGACAGCAGCCTGCGGCTGTGGACCACGACCGGGCCGGCCGAGATCCGCCGTGCGCAGCTGCAACAGCTGGCCCTGCCGCTGCGACACATCCTGGCGGCGGCCGACGAAGAGCTGCGGGACGGGATCCTGGCAGCCCTGCGCGAACGCGAGGACACGGTACTCGAGTGCCTGATGCCACTGCTGCGCCACGCCGCGGAGACGAGCACGTCGGCCGAGCGGGGCGTGGCGGGGCTCGACGTCATCGCGCGGAACTGCGCGGACCGGCTCCGCGCGGTGTGCGAGCGGCCGCCGCGAGCTGCTGACGACTGGTCAGTGGCCTGGGCCGGGTGCGGCTGCGAGCTGTGCGGTGTCCTCGGCGCGTTCCTCGGCTCCCGGTCGAGGCGGGTCCTTGAATGGCCGCTGGCGAAGGAAGGGCGGCGGCATGTGCACACCAGGATCGACTCGGCCGAGCTCCCGGTGCGCCACCAGACCAGGCGGCAGGGGCGCCCGTACACGCTGGTACTGACGAAGACCCAGGAGCTGTTCACCCGTGAACAGACGGTCCGCAGCCAGGCAGCGGCGGACCTGGCATGGCTGATGTCTGTGCGGAACGGGTGACTGAGGCTTCCGGCTCGGCAGCCTCGTCGCGCAGGTACGGCCCCGGCCGGCGTGCGCGGCCACGGTCACTGCGGCGGTGGAGTCGGTGCCCGCGTGCTTGAGCGTGTTGGTCCGGCTTCTTGGGCTGTGCGGTGGATGGCGAGCGGACACCGCTGCCCGGCGCGTAGAGATCGCCCACGGTCCAGTAGGTCACGGTCAGCCCCGCGCCCACCGGGGCCTAGTCACGGCCCCTGGGCTGCGGGCTGAGTAGCCGCCGCCCTCCTGCTCCTCGCGCAGCACGCCCAGAACGCGGCGTAGTTCGCCCATGGCCTGGCGGCTGGTGTCGCCCAGGATGCGCAGGGCCTCGGCGGACCGCACGTTGCGGTGGGCGGCGAGGGCCACGGAGCCGTCGGCGAGACCGATCATGACCGAGAGGTTGAGGCCAACGACGTCGCGCATCTCGCGCGCGACCCGGGAGCGCTCCACCGCCGCGGTGGGCCGGACACGCTGATTGCGCTCCATCTCCAGGCGGGCGGCCCGGTCCCTCCAGCGCAGTCAGGCACATCTGGCGGATACGGAGCGTCAGGCCGATGGCGGCAGTGAGGCCACGTTTGTTTGGGGCGCGGGGTGCACTCGTCTGGGTGCTCGTGTACGGCTCGGGCGCGGTTGCCCTGTGTGTGTCGCAGCCGCAGCACTCGATACGCCGACACTACGTGTGTCGTAGTATCGAAGAATGTTGTTCGCCACGCCCTCCCTGACCCCGGACGATCATCGCGTCATTGACGAGATTGAGGTGCTCCGTACCGAGTTCCGTCACCGGCTCGCCCAGCCCCGCCGTTGGGAAGGACAGCTGCGCCGCTCGCTCACTGCGGCTGCTGTGCGGGGATCAACCCATATCGAGGGCTACACGATCAGCGCCGAGGACGCCGAGACTCTGATGGCCGGCGGGGACATCTCACCCGATACCGACGAGGTAACCCGCAACGCCGTCACCGGGTACCGCGACGCCCTCACCTATATCCAGCGTGCGTCGGGCTTCCGGATCTTCTCTTGGGATCACACCCTGTTCTCGGCCCTGCACTTCATGATGGCCCGGGCTGCCGACGAAGAGGTACACCCCGGCGAGTACCGAACCAACGGTGTCTGGGTCTCCGGCGGTCCTAACCGGCCGCCCGTCTACTCGGCTCCGGCCCCCGAGCAGGTGCCCGCGCTGATGGATGAGCTTCTGCACTGGCTCGCGGAGGAGGATACCGACGCTCCGGCTCTTGTACGCGCCTCTATGGCTCACCTCAACCTGGTCTCCATCCACCCCTGGCGTGACGGCAACGGCCGGATGTCCCGGGCCGTCCACACGCTCGTCCTGGCACGCGAGGGCGTCCTCGCCCCCGAGTTCTCCAGCATCGAGGAGTGGCTCGGCGCGGACGACTTCAACACCCGCGAGTACTACGCCGCGCTGCGCACCGTCCAGGCCGGTTCCTGGCAGCCTCAGCGTGATGCCGCCTCCTGGATCAGGTTCTGCCTTACCGCGCACCACCTCCAGGCCCAGGAAGTGCAGCGCCGCTTCGAAGCGGCGGCACGCCTCTGGTTCCGCTTGGAGCGTCTCGCAGGCGAGCATCGCCTTGACGGGCGCACGGTCTCGGCCCTGTACGCCGCCACGCAGGGGCATCTGCGCCGTACGACCTACCAGGCCGAGGAAGCCCTCACCCGCGACCAGGCCCTCGCCGACCTCCGCACCCTGCGCCGGTTGGACCTCATCGAGCCCATCGGCCACGCCCGTACTCAGCGGTACATCGGAGGTCCCTCTCTCGGCAAGATCCGCACCGAGGTCCACACGGAGGTTCACGCCGACCTGTACCGTGAGCCGTACCGTCAGTCGTGAGAGATCGGTGCGACCGGATGCGTTGTTGAAATTCAGTGAGATTGAGTTCTACGCCTGCCGGGTGCCAGGGTTGCGGTTCCGAGCGTGGCCAAGGGGTGGCCGGACGTCTGGATTCTCTTGTGGCCTCCCCAAGGCTGCGCGTCAGGTGGAGCCGATCTTCGTGGAGATTCAAGCAGGACTGCGTCGTTCTGACCGGTACGGTTCCGGTGTCGGAGTAGTGCCGTTGAGGCTCGCCTGTAGGAGAGCGCCAACGTCGCTCTGGCGGGCTGACCGATCGTGAGGTGTGGCCATGTGCGGCCAGAGTGCGGCCGGACGCCTGCGGACTGGGTAACACAGGATGTCACGGTGGAACTGTTCGCATGCGCTCTGATCAGGCAGAACAGCACCGGGCGTCACGAGCCGGAACCAGCCGTCACGAACCCCCGTGGTCTCGTAATGCGTAGGTCTCGGGTTCGAATCCCGAAGGCGGCTCCAGCTTAACCGGCTGGTCACAGGCCAGTTGATCACTGCCCGTTCGGAGATGCCCGAGCGGGCAGTACGCATTTTGTACACGTCACTTTGATCACGCAGCTTCCGCGAGTGACGCACGAATCTTTTCGAGTGCGGCGACCCGTCCGGCGTCGAGCGCGTCGGCGACCTCGTCGAGCCGATCCGGGAACAGGTGCCCGTACACGTCGAGCGTCATCGCCGCCGACTTGTGCCCGAGCATTGTCTGCACGACCTTCACGTCGGCGCCGGCCGCGATGGCGAGCGACGCCGCGGTGTGCCGCAGCTTGTGCGGAGTGATGCCGAGCCCGTCGAGCCCGGCCGCTTTCACCGCGGGGTCGAAGATGCGCTGCCGGAAGTTCGAGTACCGCAGCGGTCCACCCTCGGGCGCGGTGAACACGAGCGCGTCGAGCTTCCGGCCCGTGGTGAGCTCCCGCAACTCGTCGGCGAACGACCGGGGGAGCGGCACTGAACGCTTCTCGTGGTTCTTCACCGGCCCGAGCTCCAGGACGCCACGGACGTCGGTGTAACCCTGCACGATGCGGATACGGCGGGTGTCCACGTTGACCCGGCTCGCTTTGATGGCGGTCGCCTCGGCCCATCGGATGCCGCAGTACCCGAGCACCAGGACGAGGCGCCGGTATTCGCCGGCCGCCTCGGCGAGCCGCTCAAGCTGCTCGTGCGTCAGGTAGACGTGCTCGTCGTCGTCGTTCCGGCGCGGCAGCTCGTGCTCGGTCGCCGGGTTCGCCGCGATGCGGTTCGTCTGCACGGCGCGCTTCATGACCATGGAGAACACGCGATAGATCTTCGTGATCCGGGCAGGCCCGAGCTTCCGACCAGACTTGCCGGGCTTCTCGATCAAATCGTCGATCCAGTCAGATACGTCCTCCCACCGGATCGCGCCGACCTGCCAGTCGCCCCACTGTGGGATCACGTAGTTGTCGAGCAACTCGCGATAGTCGTGCTTCGTGGTCCGTCCCTGTCGGCGCAGCGACTTGAACCACTCCTCGGCGATCGCTTTTACAGCAGCTTTCGCGGACTGCGGGTCACGGTACGAGCCCTTGTCTAGCCGCGCCGTGATCGCGTCCTTCTCCGCTTCGGCCTGCGGCAGCTTGGCGAACGTCTTCGCCTTCGGCTTGTTGTCCGGGCCATACCACCGCACCCGCCACCGGCCCGGGGGCTGCCGCTTGCTGCCGTTGCGCTTGGCTTCCTGCCACTTCTCCACAGCCTGTTGACAGTCGGCGTGGTTCGCCCGGTCCTCGATCCAGACCCTAGCCATCGGCACCCCCCGGTTTCGGTTCTTGCTGCTCGCGCTCGTGCTGCTCTGTCACCAAACGCGCGTGGTCGTACCGCTGCTCGTCCTGCATCTCGGCGAGCCAGTGCGGCAGCCCATGCAGTCGGTAGTGCGCCGTGGCTGCGTAGAGGGCGCGGCCGGCTGCTGAGGCTGATCCTTTGGAGTGGACACCCTGACGATGGATCTTGATGGTCCAGGGAGGGATGTCCAGGTGGGACGCAAGTCTCCGTATCCGGAGGAGTTCAGGAAGGATGCCGTCGCGCTCTATCGCGCCGCCGCCGGGAAGCGGACGTATGCGGCGGTGGCCGCTGATCTCGGCATCACCGCGGAGTCGCTGCGGACGTGGGTACGCAAGGACGAGGCCCAGGCTGCGCCCGTGGGCCGCGATGGCAGCGTGAGCCCGGAGGGGGAGCTGGCCCGGCTGCGGGCGGAGAACGCCCGGCTGCTGAAAGCGGAGAAGGAATGGCACCTGGAGCGCGAGATCCTGCGCCGGGCAGCCGCCGGCTGGCAGCTGTACACCGGTGCTGACCCCATCGTGCGGGATGCAGCACGGTCAAACGTTGCCCTGGTCGACCTCGTCGACGAACACGGCGCCGCGCCCGGCACCGACTCGACATCGGAGGCCGAGGCTGGATTGACCAGCATCCCGACGGCAACTCCGTCTGGCGGAACACGTCCGCGCCAGGACTGTGCAGGTAGCGGCTGGAATGACGTGCCGCTGGGGAGACTCCGTGGAGGAACCCGTTGGTGGATGGTTTGTGGGGATCCACAGTGACCTCCGGTCGTCTCTCCGGCCGGTCGACAGCATCGCCGCAACCCAGAGGCAGTCTCGCTGGCGGGCCGGGGAGAGCCCCACTCAACTCGGGGCAGTCCGGACACTCCACGAGACGGGGTGCAGCTCACCCGGCTGAGGGCAGGCCGGCCTCCGGGCCGAAGCCGCCTCCTTGCAGCACGGGCGCGGGCCAGTCGGCCTGGTCACATGACGAGCAGGTCCCGGGCCCGTACCCGGGCCCCCGACTCGTCGCCGTAGAACAACATGCAAGCCAGTCCCGAGGCCGACTTCCCTTGGTGCCCCACCCGGGGGTGGCGGGGCGCGGTGGGCGATGTGGGCGTCAGGCGTTCAGGAAGGGTGCTGGCGTGAGGGCGGCGAAGACCGACTTGGTCTGCAGGTAGGGGTCGAGGCCCTCAGGACCCAGTTCGCGACCCCAGCCGGACTGCTTGTAGCCGCCGGCGGGCACGGAGTTGTCCAGGACGTAGTGGCAGTTGAGCCAGACGAAGCCGGCCTGGAGCTTCTTGGCGGTCAGGTGGGCCTTGCTGATGTCCGTGGTCCAGATCGCGGCCCCGAGGCCGTAGGTGCTGTCGTTGGCCATGGCGACGACGTCATCGACGGTGTCGAAGACGATTGCGGTCAGGACGGGGCCGAAGATCTCCTCCTGGATGACGCGTGCGCCGGGTTCCGGGTTGGCCAGGATGGTGGGCTGTACGTAGTAGCCGTCCCGATGCACGCGTTCGCCGCCGGTGACGAGTTCGGCGCCTTCTTCGATGCCGCTGGAGATGAGGGACAGCACGCGGGCGAGCTGCTTCTGCGAGACGATCGGCCCGATCTGGGTGGTGAGGTCGGAACCGGGCCCGATCTTCAGGTTCTCGGCGATCCGCGCTATGCCGTGCACGACCTTGTCGAACACCGGGCGCTGCACGTAGAGGCGGGAGCCGGCGGCGCAGATCTGGCCGGAGTGCATGAAGATGGCATTGGCCGCGCCCGCGATGGCCGCGTCGATGTCGGCGTCGTCGAAGACGATGACCGGGGACTTGCCGCCAAGCTCCAGGGTGACCTTCTTGAGGTTGTCGGCGGCGGCCTTGACGATCGACTTGCCGACCTCGGTGGAACCTGTGAACGCGATCTTCGCGACCTTGTCGTGCGCGGCCAGTGTGGCGCCGGCGGACTCGCCGTAGCCGGTGACGACGTTGATGACGCCCCGCGGGACGCCGGCCTGCTCGAACAGCTCGGCCAGCCGCAGTGCGGTGAAGGGAGTCTCTTCCGACGGTTTGATCACCACCGAACAGCCTGCCGCCAGTGCAGGAGCCACCTTCTGTACGGTCAGCGTGCTCGGAGCGTTCCACGGAATGATCAGCGCGCACACGCCGACCGGCTCGCGCAGCGTGTAGGTGTGGTATTGCGCTTCGAGCGAGGAGATCTCACTGGTGATGCCGTACAGCTTGGTCGCCCAGCCCGCGTAGTAGCGGATCGTCTCGGCGGCGGTCGCGATCAGGGCCTGGGCCATGGGAATGACCATGCCGTTGTTCAGCGATTCCAGGGCGGCCAGTTCCTCTGTGTGCTGCTCGATCAGGTCGGCCGCACGCCAAAGGATCTTCTGCCGGGCGGCGCCGGACAGGCCCTGCCAGACGCGCTCGTCGAAGGTGCGCTCGGCCACGGCCACCGCGCGGTCGACATCTGCTGCCTGTCCGTCCGGCGTCGTGCCGATCAGTTCACCCGTGCTCGGGTCGAAGACGTCGATGGTGCCGCCCGCCAGGGCAGGCATCCGTTCGCCGTCGATCAGCATCAGCTGCTCGCCCGCGCCCGCGCCCGGGACTGTTGGCCTGTCTGCCGCTTCGTCACGCGTAAGGGTGGTCATTGTGGCTCCTCCTCCAAGGTGCGTGCACCTAGATGTCTGCACTGAGTGCAATTTGAATTTAGTGCACTCAGTGCATGGATGCAACGAGTGCAGGAATCCTGTATGCTCTGGGTGTGACGGAGGAGGGTGTGCGCGCGCGGAAGGCGCGCCAGACGAAGCAACGGATCGCCGAGGTGGGCCTGAGGCTTTTCCTCGACAACGGTTTCGAGGCCACCACGCTCGACATGATCGCGGCGGGGGCCGACGTGTCCCGCCGCACCCTGTTCCACTATTTCGACTCCAAGGACGCCATCCTCACGGCTTGGGTGGGCGAGTTGGAGGAGCTCGTACGGTCCGTCGTCGCCGAACAGCCACCCGAAGTCGCCCCCCTGGCGGCCGTCCAGCAGGCGATGCACGCGCTGACCGCCCGGTACCAGACGGAAGAGGCCCTGGCCATCGACCGGCTGATGCGCTCGACCGACGCCCTTCGGGCGCGCAAGCAGGCCAACTACGAGCGTCAGGAACGCTCCCTGTACGCCGCTCTGGCCGAACGCCGGCCCGACCCTGCACGCCAGTCCGAACTCCGCCTCGTCGCCGTCGTCGGCATTGGTGTACTGCGCCTCGCTATCGAGAACTGGGGCCATGACGCGCACCGCGGTCTGCTCTCCGACCACCTGGACGTTGCCTTCGCGACTCTCCGGTCGGCCATGGCGGCGAACGAAGCGGCACCCTCCGACGGCCGCACAAGTGAGTGACTCCGACCGGGGCAGCCGGCACCCACGGGCCGTCACCCCTGTCGCGGTCGCTTGGGCACTGCGTCGATCAGCTTGGCATGGGCCCCTGAAGCCGAATGGTGCGGCTCCTTTTGAGTGAGCCTGAGGG
>NZ_JBHVDX010000172.1:0-22600 GCF_042802555.1 Streptomyces sp. NPDC057474
CCCCGCGCCCCTTGACGGCATGGGCCGCGCCCGGGTTTTTGGGGGCGCGGGGAACTGCGCGGGCAACCACAACGCACCGTCACCGGCCGAACAATTGAACCCCCCGAGCTCCCCCGGCGTAAAAGAACGCCGCACACCGCTTCCCACCGACAGGTGTGACGCGCGACACTCGCAGGCGCATGAACGTTGCCGCCTTGGGGCCACCACCCCGTGAAAGCGAGGGCAAGTCATGTCCGTGCACGACGACTTGACGTCAGTCCGGCGCTGCCTGGACGAACTGACCCGGTCCGTACGTCGCCTGGAACAGCAACTCGGCGGCGGCGGCCTGGAGATACGCCGCGTCCGAACCGACGCCGACCACCTGCGCGAGAGCATCGCGTTGCTCGGTGAGGCCGCCCCCGGCCTGGCGAAGCCGCGCCGCCCCGACCTGGTCCCCATCCCCGACACCCCGTACGACACCTCCCTGTGGACGGACTCGGACGACGAAGGTCTCGGCGCCCGCGACCGCCGCGCACCCTGACCGCCGTAACCGACCATCCCAAAAACCCGACACCCCAAAAACCCGATCCCGATCCCCGATCCCCGATCCCCGATCCCCGAGAATCCAAGACGCCAAGAACCCGACCGGGAGTCCCCCGTTGGCCACTGGTACGGAACCACCGGCAACAGAACCCCATCCACAGCGCGGCGGCGTGCGGACCCGTACGCGCGCCGCGATCTCCGCCCCGCATCTGCGCACCGACCGCTGGTGGTTGGCCCCCGCCGCCACGGCCGCCGGACTGCTGGCCTTCATCGTGTACTCGACATGGCGGGCCTTCGCGGACGAGCACTACTACGCGGCCCCGTACGTCTCGCCGTTCTACTCGCCCTGTCTGGCGGAACGCTGCGAGCCCATGCACGGCGGCCCCAACTGGGAGATCTTCGGCGGCTGGTGGGGCATCTCACCGGCGATCATCATCCTGATCTTCCCGCTCGGCTTCCGCCTGACCTGCTACTACTACCGCAAGGCCTACTACCGCGGCTTCTGGGCCTCCCCGCCCGCCTGCGCGGTGGCCGAGCCGCACAAGAAGTACTCGGGCGAGACCCGGTTCCCGCTGATCCTGCAGAACCTCCACCGGTACTTCTTCTACGCCGCCCTGCTCGTCGCCGGCATCCTCACCTACGACACGGTCCTGGCCTTCCGCGACGAGAACTACGAGTGGGGCCACATGGGCCTGGGCACCCTCGTGTTCCTGGTCAACATCGTGCTGATCTGGGCGTACACCCTCTCCTGCCACTCGTGCCGGCACATCGTCGGCGGCAAGCTCAAGCACTTCTCCAAGCATCCCGTGCGCTACCGGATGTGGCAGTGGGTCGGCAAGCTGAATGCTCGTCACATGCTGCTCGCCTGGGCCTCGTTGGTGAGCGTGGCGCTCTCCGACTTCTATGTGTACCTGGTCGCGTCCGGCGCCTTCGACGATCCGAGGTTGTTCTGATGTCCGTGGTCGAGCGACAGGAGTGGGACGTCGTCGTGATCGGCGCCGGCGGCGCCGGACTGCGCGCCGCGATCGAGGCCCGGGAGCGCGGCGCCCGTACGGCCGTGATCTGCAAGTCCCTGTTCGGCAAGGCCCACACGGTGATGGCCGAGGGCGGCATCGCGGCCGCCATGGGCAACGTCAACTCCGGTGACAACTGGCAGGTCCACTTCCGTGACACCATGCGCGGCGGCAAGTTCCTCAACCAGTGGCGGATGGCCGAGCTGCACGCGCGCGAGGCCCCCGACCGGGTATGGGAGCTGGAGACCTGGGGCGCCCTCTTCGACCGTACGAAGGACGGCCGCATCTCGCAGCGCAACTTCGGCGGCCACGAGTACCCGCGCCTCGCCCACGTCGGCGACCGTACGGGCCTGGAGCTGATCCGCACCCTCCAGCAGAAGATCGTCGCGCTCCAGCAGCAGGACCACAAGGAGACCGGTGACTACGAGTCCCGGCTGAAGGTCTTCCAGGAGTGCACGGTCACCCGGGTCCTGAAGAACGGCAACCGCGTCTCCGGCGTCTTCGGCTACGAGCGCGAGTCGGGCCGATTCTTCGTCCTCGAAGCGCCCGCCGTCGTCATCTCCACCGGTGGCATCGGCAAGTCCTTCAAGGTGACGTCGAACTCGTGGGAGTACACGGGCGACGGGCACGCCCTCGCCCTGCTGGCCGGAGCGCCGCTGCTGAACATGGAGTTCGTGCAGTTCCATCCGACGGGCATGGTCTGGCCGCCGTCGGTCAAGGGCATCCTCGTCACGGAGTCGGTGCGCGGTGACGGCGGGGTGCTCAGGAACTCCGAGGGCAAGCGGTTCATGTTCGACTACATCCCGGACGTGTTCAAGGAGAAGTACGCGCAGTCCGAGGAGGAGGGCGACCGCTGGTACGAGGACCCGGACCACAACCGGCGCCCGCCCGAACTGCTCCCGCGCGACGAGGTCGCGCGAGCCATCAACTCCGAGGTGAAGGCGGGCCGGGGCTCGCCTCACGGCGGGGTCTTCCTGGACGTGTCCACGCGGATGCCGGCGGAGACCATCCGCCGTCGACTCCCCTCCATGTACCACCAGTTCAAGGAGCTGGCGGACGTCGACATCACGGCGGAGGCGATGGAGGTCGGGCCCACCTGTCACTACGTGATGGGCGGCATCGCGGTCGAGTCGGACACGGCGGCGGCACGCGGCGTGCCGGGCCTGTTCGCGGCCGGTGAGGTGGCCGGCGGTATGCACGGCTCCAACCGGCTGGGCGGCAACTCCCTCTCCGACCTGCTGGTGTTCGGCCGCCGGGCGGGACAGCACGCGTCCGGGTACGCGGCGGGACTGACCGGGGCACGGCCCCCGGTGGACGACGTCGAGGTCGACACGGCCGCCGCCGAGGCGCTGCGGCCGTTCTCAGCCGAGGGCCCGGTGCCGGGCCTGGAGGCCGGCCGGCCGCCGGAGAACCCGTACACCCTCCACCAGGAGCTGCAGCAGGCCATGAACGACCTGGTCGGCATCATCCGCCGCGAGGGTGAGATGGAGCAGGCACTGGAGAAGCTGGCCGACCTGCGGGTGCGGGCGCGCCGGGCGGGTGTGGAGGGGCACCGGCAGTTCAACCCCGGCTGGCATCTCGCCCTCGACCTGCGGAACATGTTGCTGGTCAGCGAGTGCGTGGCACGGGCCGCGCTGGAGCGCACCGAGTCGCGCGGCGGCCACACCCGCGAGGACCATCCGACGATGGACCGCGACTGGCGCCGTATCAACCTGCTGTGCCGGCTCGCCGATCCGACGGGCGGCCTGGCGGCCACGAACGCGGTCGTCGGCCAGATCGCCCTCACCCGTGAGACCACCGAAGCCATCCGTCCCGACCTGCTCGCCCTCTTCGACAAGGAGGAGCTGGTCAAGTACCTCACCGAAGAGGAGCTGTACGAGTGAGCAGCTACGAGGAGCCGCGGTCATGAGCGGCTACGAGGCCAGCTTCAAGGTGTGGCGGGGCGATGTGCGGGGCGGCGGTCTGGAGGATTTCAAGGTCGAGGTGAACGAGGGTGAGGTCGTCCTCGACATCGTCCACCGCCTCCAGGCGACCCAGGCCCCCGACCTCGCCGTCCGCTGGAACTGCAAGGCGGGCAAGTGCGGTTCGTGTTCCGCCGAGATCAACGGCCGTCCCCGGCTGTTGTGCATGACCCGGATGTCGGTGTTCGAGCGGGACGAGACGATCACCGTCACGCCGCTGCGGGCCTTCCCGGTGATCCGTGACCTGGTCACGGACGTCAACTTCAACTACGCGAAGGCGCGCGAGGTCCCGGCCTTCGTACCGCCGGAGAAGCTCGGCCCCGGCGAGTACCGCATGATGCAGGAGGACGTGGACCGCCCGCAGGAGTTCCGGAAGTGCATCGAGTGCTTTCTCTGCCAGGACACCTGCCATGTCGTCCGCGACCACGAGGAGAACAAGCCGGCCTTCGCGGGCCCGCGCTTCCTGATGCGCGTCGCGGAACTGGACATGCACCCGCTGGACGCGGCGGAGGACACCGGCCTGGACCGCAAGAAGACGGCCCAGGACGAACACGGCCTCGGCTACTGCAACATCACCAAGTGCTGCACGGAGGTGTGCCCCGAGGGCATCAAGATCACGGACAACGCGCTGATCCCCCTCAAGGAACGTGCCGTCGACCGCAAGTACGACCCGCTGGTGTGGCTGGGCTCGAAGATCAGGAGGCGTTCCTCAACGGGATGAGGTCCCGAGGATGTCGAGAGTCCGCCCGATGCTGTGCTCGGCGATCGCCCGCATGAAGTGCCGGTCCGGGACGACGGCCGCGTCCGCCGGGAGGTGGCGGCCGGTGCGGTCGGCGAGCAGCAGACGCGGGATGCGGACGCCGAGCCGGGCGAGCCGGCCGAGCCGGGCGTGGGCGCCGGTGAACAGTTCGATGCCGGAGGCGTGCGAGAGGGGGTGGCGCGGGTCGGGGGCGTCGGTGTCCTTCCCGTCCCCGCCGTGCTGCTCGTAGTCCTCGTCCGGGGACCAGACGTACGCGACCGCCGTGCCGTCGTCGTCGAAGGTGAGCCGGTACACATCTTCTTGCTGCCGCCGCGCAACCGCGAGACCTCGGTGAGGTGCCGGGCCGGGCCTGCGGCGGCACGGGCCTGGGGCTCCGGATCGGTGACGGTGAGGGGCAGGCGCGGGGTCGTCACACGCGCGGGGTCGTCACACGCGCGGGGTCGTCACACGCGCGGGGTCGTCACGGGGTGGTGACGGGGCCGGGGCGGGTCGCGAGGTACGACAGCACCGTGTTCGTGGCGATCAGGACCAGGCCCGCGAGACCGAAGACGTCCGCGCGTTCAGCCGTCATGCCGACGCACCACAGGCACAGCCCCGCGCTGCCGGCGAGCGTCGCGTAGCCCCACAGCACCGGCCGCAGCGTTCTGCGCCGCAGCCACGGCAACATCCACCCCGTCCGGATCGCGACGACGCCGAACACGACCGTGGCCACCATGACCGCCGCGAGGCACCCGATCCCGATGTTCGTCAGCATGTCCCGCCTCCCCCTCGTGAACGAGGCGATCATGGCATGCCCTCGCCACCGGCACCAGCCTCGCCTCCCCCACTCCGCCCCGCCCCACTCGCGACGGCGCGACACCGGCCATACGCTCCCAAATGTGACGTCGCGTCTGAGAAATAGCCGAGCGCGGGGCGCCACGTCGCACATAGGCGTGCGCCTGGCCCACACCGCGTTCGGGGGGCTGGCAGCCATGGCCTGGCTCCTGCTCCCCACGGCGACGGAGACAGCCGAGGGGCAGGCCACAGGCCGGCACGCCCATGAGCGGTCCGTGGTCAGGGCCGAGGGCGGGCCGGTCATGGGGCCGACCGTCGGCGGACAGCCCGTGACGCAGGTCGACGGCGAGCCGCCCGTGGCCCCGGCTGTGGGCAGCCGGACGGCAGGTCCGGTCCGCCCCGGGCGGTCCGCGGTCCCGGCCATCGGCGAGCGACCCGTGACTCCGGTGGTCGGCACGCAGTTCGTGACCCCGGGCGTCGGCGGCCGGCCCATGGGCCCGGTCGACGCGGCGCCGCTCGCGCCCCCGGCCGTCGACGCGCGGTTCGTGGATCCCGCTGTCGGCGGGGCGGCTCCGGCTGTCGGCGAGGCCTCCGGTGCGGATCTGATCCTGCCGGTGGCCGCCGCGGGTACGGCTGTCGCCGTGGCCGCGTACTCGCTCGTACGACGCCGACGCCGTGCCCAGCTGCGCACGACCCCGACCGGCACCTTCGAACCGCCGACCACCCCGCTGCCCGACCTTCACCGCCGGGCCCAGCGGCTCCTCGTCGAGACCGACGACAGCGTCCGCACGAGCACCGAGGAACTCCGCTTCGCGGCGGCCCGACCGGGCCGGAGGACCGCCGAGCCGCTCACGGAAGGGCCGACGGACCACGAAGACGCCGAGCCGCACGCGGAAAGCCCGGACGGCCACGACGCAACCGAGCCACCCACAGCGAGCCCCACCGGCCACAGCGACCCCCAGCCGCACCCGAGGAGAGCGGCAGGTCGCGAAAACGCCGAATCGCACGGGGAAAGCCCGGCGAGCCACGACGACGCCGAGCCATCCACAGTGAACCCCGCCGACCACAGCGGCGCCGAGCCGCGCGCGGAGAGGGCGGCGGGGGAGGCGGGGGAGGCGAGGGCTGAATCGGTCGGGCCGCGCTCGGCGGGGCCGGTCGCGCTCGACCCGGCCAAGGCCTTCGCGGAGACGCCCGCGGGGCGGGACGCGGTGCAACCGTTCGTGGAGGCGCTGGCGGATGCGCGGGGTGAGCTGGCCGTGGCCTTCCGGTCGGGTCAGCGGCTGGACGAGGAGAGCGGCGTCCTGTCGCCCGACGAGGAACGCGGGCTGCTGGAGGAGATCCTCACCCGGTGTACGAGGGCGCAGCGGCGGCTCGACACGGCGACGCCCGCCTTCGATCAACTCCGGGCCCTGGAACGGAACATCACTCCCGCCCTGGAGTGCGCGGAGGCCCGCTTCCGTGAGCTGACCGGCCGTACGGCGACCGCGACCACCACCCTCACCGCCCTCCGCGACGGCTACGCCCCGGCCGCCTCCCTCCCCGTCACCGGCCATGTCGAGCAGGCCAAGGACCGTCTGGTCTTCGCCACCACCGAACTGAACCGGGCCCGCCAGTCCGCCTACCCGGGCGACCTGGACACCGCGGCCGTACACCTACGCGCAGCCGAGGGTGCGATCGACCAGGCGGACGTGTTCGTGACCGGGGTGGAGCGGCTCGCCGCCGAGCTGGCGCGCGCCACCGGGATCGCGAAGCAGGGCGTCCCCTTCACCGGCCCGTACGACGACCCCCTCGACGCCCTCCGCCGCCAGAGCCGCTGGCTCCTCCCGGCCCGCAGCGCCGTGGCCGCCGCAGCGGACTTCCTCACCACCCATCGTGGGGCGGTGGGGGCGAAGGCCAGGACCCGACTCGCAGAGGCGGAACGACACTTGACGCAGACCGGTACGGCCTCCCCGACGACGACCGGCGATGGGGCCGGGACCGGGACTGGGACCGCGGCCGGGATCGGGACCGGCGAGCCCGGCGAGCCCAGCGAGCCCAGCGAGCCCAGCGACTTCGGCGAGCCCAGCGACTTCGGCGAGGTCGGCGAGGTCGGCGACTTCGGGAGCGCCGACGCCCCGCATGCCGAGCGTGCCCACGCCCTCGCCCAGGAGGCCCGGCACCTGGCCGAGCAGGACGTACGGGCGTACGGCAACCCGTACGGCGGCCCCGTCGGCGACGGCCTGGCCGGCGCCCTCCTGGGCGGCATCATCCTCGGCGAGCCCCCCGACGGCGCCGGCCGGGCCGACCTACGGGGCCCCGCCTGCTTCGGCGGAACGGCAACCCGCGCCCGCAGAACAGCAGGCGGCCAGTTCTGACACAACTCCCGCCCCCGCGCGCTCCTCAGGGGCGCGGGGGTCTGCACTACCAGCCACAACGCACCAGCAGTCCGGGAGCAACCGCGACCGCCCCTCCGCGACGGCTTGTCGCCCGCCCGCCCACCAGACAGCCGCAGCCGCAGCCGTAGCCGAGAGACGACTCAGACGCACCGGACGAAGAACCACCGCGCCCTAGAACAGACTCAACAACGCCTCCGCCGGATCTGTCAGCCCGTGCTCCCCACCCGGCAGCGGCAGTTCGAACCACACGGTCTTACCCCGCGGCGTCCGGCGGGAGCCCCACGCCGCGGAGAGCAGCCCGACCAGCTGGAGCCCGCGTCCCCCCTCGTCGGTGTCGCGGGCGCGGCGCCGACGGGGCTGGACGAGGCCGGCGTCCCACACCTCGCAGACGAGCGTTCTGTCGAGGAGGAGCCGGAGCCGTATCTCACCCTCGCCGTAGCGCAGGGCGTTGGTGACCAGCTCGCTGACCAGCAGTTCCGCCGTGTCGACAAGCGGCTCCAGGTCCCAGGCCTGCAGTCGGCCGCGGGCGTACTCACGGGCGCGGCCCACGCTGCGCGGCTCGCGCGGCAGGGTCCAGTCGCCGACGGAGTCCTCCGGCAGCCCCTGGACACGGGCCATCAGCAGCGCGATGTCGTCCTCGCCGTGGTGGGTGTCGAGGGTGTTGAGGACGTGGTCGCAGACGTCCTCGAGCGACCGGGGCGTGTCGGCGCGCAGCGCGGTCGGCGGCTGGGCGGGGTCCGTGAGCGCTCCGACGAACGCCTGGAGGCCCTCGTCGAGGGGGTGGTGACGGGATTCGACCAGTCCATCCGTGTAGAGCGCCAACAGCGCGCCTTCGGGTAGTTCGACCTCCACCTCCTCGAACGGCTCGCCGCCGACGCCGAGCGGCATGCCGGGCGGCACGTCGAGCATCAGCGCGCTCTCACCCGGTTCGACCAGCACCGGGGGCAGATGTCCCGCGTTGGCGAAGGTGCAGCGGCGGGTCACGGAGTCGTAGACGGCGTAGACGCAGGTGGCGAGGTAGACCTCGGAGAGGTCCTTGTCGCGGGGCCGGCTGGCGGACGTGCGGGAGGCCGACTGGCCACCGCCGGGGGTACCGAGGCCACGGGCGATCTCGTCGAGTGCCGAGAGGACCTCGGCGGGTTCGAGGTCCAACAGGGCCAACGTGCGAACAGCCGTGCGAAGTTCGCCCATTGCCACCGCTGCCCGCAGTCCGCGGCCCATCACGTCACCGACGACGAGTGCCGTGCGGTGGCCGGGGAGTTCGATGACGTCGAACCAGTCGCCGCCGACCTCGGTGGCCGCGTTGCCCGGCAGATAGCGGCAGGCGATGTCGAGCCCGGAGGCCTCGGGGTCGCCCGGCGGCAGCAGGGAGCGCTGCAGGATGAGGGCGCGCTCGTGCTCGCGGCGATAGAGGCGCGCGTTGTCGATACAGACGGCGGCACGCGCGGCCAGCTCGACGGCGAGGCCCCGGTCGCGTTCGCCGAACGGCTCACTGCCCTTCGTGCGCGAGAACTGCACGAGTCCCACGACGGTGTCGTGCGCGACCATCGGCACGGCGAGCGTCGACTGGATCAGGCTGCCCTCCTCGGGCACCTGCTGGGGGCGGGCGGTGCGCAGGGCGTCCGCGCAGGGCGAGTTGAACGGGTAGTGGTGGACCGCGCCGACGCGCACGGGGGCGGGTCCGCCGACGAAGGGCGCGTCGGAGACGGCGCTGGCGAAGGCGACCCGGCGCAGTTCGGCGCTGCCGTCGGCGAGTCCGGGTGGGGTCTCGTCGCCCACCAGGAGGCCTTGGTAGAGGTCGACGGTGGCGAGGTCGCAGAAGCCTGGGACGACGACGTCGAGGAGTTCGCGGGCGGTGGTCTCCAGGTCGAGGGAGTTGCCGATGCGCGAGCCGGCCTCGTTGAGGAGGGCGAGGTTGCGGCGGGCGGCCGCCGCCTCGCGGGCGGCGGAGCGGCGGGCCGTGATGTCCGTGCCGAGCCAGGCGATGCCGATGGGGCGGCCGGTGCCGCTGTGTACGCGGTAGAGGTTGATGGACCAGTGGCGGCGCTCTTCGGAGCCGGGCACGAAGCCCGTGATGTGCATGTCCGTGATCGAGTCGCCGGTCTCCATGACCCGGCGCAGGGTCGCCTCGACCCGCTCCGCCTCCGGGGACTGCAGATAGTCATGGACGCCCCGGCCGCGGTGGTCGTCGACCTCGCCGCCGTAGATGGAGGCGAAGCGCTGGTTGGCGCGCCTCACCCGAAGATCGGCGTCTATCAGAAGGAACCCGAACGGAGATTGGCCGAAAATCGCCTGCGAAGCGGCAAGGTCGGTCTCAATCCGGCGCAGGGTCCGGACGTCCACGACGATGCACACGGCGGCCCGTTCGCCGCCCTCCACGGTGGTGGGCATCACATAGACCTCGGCGAGCCCCTCCACCCCCTTGGGACCCGGCACACGGAAGGGGACCACCCCGGTCCACTCCCGGCCGTCGAGGACCTCGGCCATCTTCCGCTGGCCCTCTTCACGCCGGTCGGGGTCGACGAACGCCTCGATCGGGTCCATCCCGACAGCGCGCTCCGCCGATATGCCGAACAGCTGCTCGGCACGCAGACTCCACTGGTCGACGAGCCCGTCAGAACCGATCGAGAACGAAGCGACCTTGATGTAGTCGTACATGGACCCTGGCGGGCTGGTCTGCCACATCGAGTCTCCGGCCCCATGACCGGCCATGACACCCGCTGCACCGGCGGATCCGGCGGCATCGCCGACACGCGCGGCATCACCCTCCGCCCCAGCTGCCGCACGACTCCCGGACATACGACCGCCCGGCACCCGCCCGCCAGACGCCCGCCTGCCCGGCGTTCGACTCTCAGACGTTCGATCATCTGAACTTCGGCTCTCGGACGCTCGCCCCTCGGACGCATCGCCCGTCGGGTGGTCGCCCGTCCTGTCGCGTGCGGCCCCGCTGTAGCGAATGGCTCCGCCCAGGCCGAAATCGTCTGCGGCCTCGGGCCTCGCGCGGTCCGACGGGTCCGTGGACTCCGTGGACTCCGTGGCCTTCGCTGGTATCTCGCTCACGCGAACCGTCCCCTCCAGCTCACCGCGTCCGGCTTCGGTCACCAGGGGCGGCTGCCCGCAGTATCCAGCACTACGGCGCCGCACAACACGGTGTTCACGATCACAGCACGGTCCCGATCGTTTTTGGACCGGCCGGAACCTACTCCCAAGTCTTCTAACCAGGCGGTGGCCCATCGAATCAAAGACTCCAGCCAGCGCTACTGGCTTGAACCAGTCGGTCGCACACACGCCCCGGGGAGCCGCCCCCACCCCCGGACCGTACGCCGTGGACTCCCGCCGTGCACCAGGACCTTCGCCCCGTACGTCGACAGGGTCGCTCAGCCGGGAACCGCCAGCTCGAACCAGACCGTCTTACCCGCCTCCCCGGGGCGGGTACCCCAGGCTCGCGAGGAGCAGGCCACCAACTGCAGACCCCGGCCGCTCTCGTCGTCGACATCGGCCGCGCGCTCGCGGGGCGGATCGGGCAGCGGGTCGGAGACCTCGACCAGGAGAGTGCCCGAGGGGTCGGCGGGACGTACGAGCCGCACCCCGATGGGCCCCGTCGCATGCCGCAGCGCGTTGGTCACCAGTTCGCTCACCAACAAGACGGTGATGTCCCCGAGCACACCGAGCCCCCACTCACGCAGTTGCGCCCGCACCACCGCGCGAGCGTCCCGCACCGCCCCCGGCTCCGCCGGAAAGGTCCACTCGGCGCAGTCGTCTCCGCTGTCGATCACGCCGATCACTTCCCAGTCCAGAAGCAGACCCTGTCCGGTTTCATGGGGTTAATGGGCACATACCCGATATCCATCCCGGAGTACCGCGCATGAGGGCGCACTGTGGCACGAACGGCGTAGGGGGCGCACCGCACCGGCGACGAGAGGGCCGCGCTTCACAAAAGGGGCCCATCCATCACGGCTTCCGAACACGGGCCCCGAAAGGGGCGCGGGGAACTGCGTGACCAGCCGCGCTCAACTGCAGCCGAAAACCCACCCCACTTCTCCGCGGGGCCTGGGGGCGGCAGCCCGCGAGGGACCGCCTGGGAGGGGAGGGGGAGCGCCCAAGGGTCCGCCCGGGAGGGAAGGGGAAGGGGGAGCGCCCAAGGGTCCGGCCGAAGCGAAGGGGCACGAAGGGGCAGCACCCCTGGGGAGCGGACACGAAGGGGCAGCACCCCTGGGATGGACGGGTAGGGGCGGCGGGGGCGAGAAAGTCCCACACACCCGGCGGCACATCACGCCCCCGGGGCGACACTCAGCCCCCGTCACCCCAAGCCACCCGCGCCGCCTCCATCACCGCCGGCACATCCTGGTCCAGCCAGTCGACATCCCACACCTCGTCCGCGGTCAGCCAACGCAGCTCGTCATGGTCCTCCAGCGGCCGAGGCTCACCGGACAGCAAATGCGCGATCCAGACCCGCAACACATAGCCCGGCCGCACCACCCACTCACCGGGGACCCGCTCCGCGGACTTCGCCTCGACACCAAGCTCTTCCCGCAGCTCACGCACGAGCGCCTGCTCGGGAGGCTCACCGGGCTCCACCTTGCCGCCAGGCAGTTCCCAGCGGCCGGCCAGCTCAGGCGGTGCGCTGCGGCGCGCGGCGAGGAGTCGCCCGTCGCTCAGCAGAGCGGCTCCCACCACCACGATCGGTTCGGTCATGCGCGGGAGCCTACGGGAGCGGACACGGGCGACGGGCGGGGCGAATCAGTTGCTCCCACTCTGCCCGTTCTGGCCGTTCTGCCCGACGCGTTCGACCCAGTACAGCTGCTTGTGGCCACGGCTGTCGAGGCCGTCCGCGATCTTCTGGGCCTCGGCGCGCGTCGCATACCTGCCCACCCGGTAGCGATTGCCGTTGTCGTCCTGCCTGATGACGAGCCAGGGAAGAGTGATCGTGCCGTCGTTCATCGACCCCCACCGCTCCTTCCCGCCCCGGATCGCCCAGGTCCCACCCCCGGATACCACCGCGCCCCGCCACCTAAGGAAACCGCATTCCGCATATGCCCGAGCGTACGCCTAACCTTCACGCAGCGAATCTGTCTTTTCACAAAGAGGTACGCAACCAGCCAAGATGAGGGGGGCGCACCCCGTCGAACGCGCCGTCGATCACTACCCGCGCGCCCCCCAGCGCTCCAACGAGCAGCGATCCAGCGCCGTTCGTACGAGCCGAGCCGCTGCCGGGCGCCATGACGACCCGGCGGCAAGAACGACCGAATTCGAACTACGTTCGGACGAATCCCCGAGATTTCGACAGCTTCAACTTCCCTCCGGCAAAGGCCACTTGACCCATGCCCGCGCCACCGTCCCGTACACACGGAATCAGCCGGTTTCCCCAACGAGCGGCACCTCGAACCCACTTCACCAGCACGAGCCACACCCGCCCCACCACCGCACGTCCCACCGCCCTCTCCCGCCGACACCCCACTCGGCACCCGACAGTCGGCACCAGCCCGTCAGCACTGACCCGCCGGCACCAACCGCTTCCGAACTCACTTCACCGGCAGGTGGTATGCCACCTGGTACCGGTCCGCCGGGACCACCACGTCCGCCGTCTCCACCGGACGGCCGGAGGCGAAGTACGTGCGATGGACGACCAGGACGACATGCCCGGGAACGCCCCCGAGGGCGAGCAGTTCCTCGGCGAGGCCGGGGCGGGCGCCGACCTCCTCGGTGACGTTGTCTACGACGACGTCGATGGCGGCCATGCGCTCGACGACGCCCATGCCCCCGAGAGGCCCCTCCTCGGGGAGCATCACGGGTGTGCGGCCGGTGACGGCGAGGGGCTCCCAGGAGGTGGAGAGCATCATCGCCTCCCCCGCGTCCCGGAAGGTGTACCTGGTGCACATCACACGGTCGCCAGGCTGGATCGCGAGCCGCTCGGCGATCGTCCGGCCCGCCTCGACCTGCTCGCTGCGCGACTCCCAGGTGCCGCGCGCCCCGGCTTCGGTCTGCTCCTGCCGGAAGGGCGTGGCGCCGCCGGCGGGCCGGAACCCGGAGCGGGCGACCCGCCGCGGCACCGGCCGCTCTCGCACATACGTGCCCGAACCGGAGCGACCTTCCACCAACCCCTCGGCCATGAGCACCTTGCGGGCCTCCAGGGCGACCGTGTCCGAAACGCCGTACTCCTCGCGAATACGGGCCTGAGAAGGGAGACGGGTGTGCGGCGGCAGCGAACCGTTCACGATCTTCCTGCGGAGATCACCCGCGACACGCAAGTACGCCGGCTGCTCACCGAAAGTCACTGGCCGCTCCCAACTGGATGTACAGACAGCAACAGCGTGGCAACCGTGGGTTGGGCCAGGCAAGCAAAGGCCAGAGAATCACTCGATGTGATGACAGGTGTCCGGTGAGGGCTTTACGCAGGCACTTTCTCCCCACTATGGGTGCCGTCACACCTCCGCGCCCGAGCCGTCCTCTCCGCCGCCCTCGCCGGTGTCCCCGTCGGCGTCCTCGTCGTCATACGTCGGCGACTCGGTGGCCAGCCCCAGAGCCTCGCGCGCGGTGACCGCCTTCGAGCCGTCGGTCAACCGGTGCGCCTTGTCCCAGTGGTCGGTGAAGTCCTCGGCGTCGCTCGCCTTGTTCGCCGCCTCCCACTCCTCGCGCGCCTGGTCCAGGGCATCCGCGTAGTCGGTGACCGCCTGCGCGGCCGAGGGCTCCCAGTCGTGCCCGCGCAACGCGTACGTCTGCTGGTCCAGGGCCTGGACCACCTGCGACGCCCACACCTTGTGCCCGGTGAGGTCGTCCTCGACGTACTCCGTGTCGGGCACCCCGTCGAAGGCGGCGTTCAGGATCGCGTCGGCCTCCAGGAAGGCGAACTGGTCGCCGTCGAGGGTCGTCTCGTCCTGTCTCAGCGAGCCCGTCAGACTGCCCTCGGGGTCGACGTTGCCGAACATGCAGGTGATCACACGGTCGCCGTACCGCCAGCTCTGCGGAGTGGGCGTGAAGTAGTAGACGTCGACATCGGCCGGGAGCGCCCAGGTGTCCATCGCGTACATCTCCGAGCGCGCGTAGCACTGGTCGTCGGCGGCGTCGGTGACCGCGCCGTCGCCCGGGTAGGCGCCCTCCGGCATCGAGAAGTTGGCGAACACCTCCGCGTCGTGCTCACGGTCGCACGGCACGACGTCGACGTCGTACGCGTACCCCTCCAGGGAACCGCTCCGCGAGTCGAAGCACTCGCCCCTGGCCACCGAGAAGGTGCCACCCGCGCCGCTCGCCGCGTCGCGGAAGCCGTCCCACGCGTCGCGCGCCCCGCCCGTGGTGAACGCGAGCGTCATCAGCAGCGCGCCGATCGTCGAGAGCACGATTCCGGCCACCGCCATGCCCTTGCCGCGCTCCCCCTTCTTGCGGATCTGCACCAGCGCGACGATCCCCAGCAACAGCCCGACGCCCGGCAGGAAGCACAGCACCCCGAGGACGAGCGCGGCGATCGCGAACCCGTTGACGGGCGGGGGCGGCCGCAACGCGGGATACGGCTGCCCCCAGTCCTGACCCCAGGACTGAGGAGGCGCCTGGTGCGGATACGGCTGCCCGGCCACGGCCGGCGGCTGCCCCGGGGGCGGGAACGGGCCACCACCGTGAGGTGGCTGGGGCCCGAAAGGCGGGGGTGTGGCCACGGGTGCAGGTGCTCCTTGCGCCGAGCAGAGTGGGAACTGACGTACGGCTGGACGCATGGTAAGCGGGCGATGGGGGTGGGCGACACGCCGGGCGGGGCGGGACAGAGAACGGGGCGGGATACGGCACCGGGCGCCTTCCCCATGGTTGATCAGCTCGCTGTCAGAAGTGCGCCGCCCACCCCACCCGCCATGACGCACCGTCACCAACAACCCCAGCCACCCCGACCGCCCCAACTACCCTTCGCTCATGACCCCTCTGCCGGATCGCTTCTGCCCGACGGACGGCACGCGCGTCCCCGCCGCCTCCCCCGCCTGGTGCTGCCCGGCCTGCCGCGGCCCCCTGGACCTGGACTTCGCGCCCACACCGGCACCGCTCAAGTCCCTGACCGGCCGCGTGAACTCGCTCTGGCGCTACGCGGAATGCCTCCCCCTGGCTGCGCCCACGATCTCCCTGGGTGAGGGCCGGACCCCGCTCGTCGAACTGAAGGACGGCATCCAGGCCAAGCTCGACTTCCTGATGCCGACGCTCTCCTTCAAGGACCGCGGCGCCGTGCTCCTCGCCGAGCTGGCCCTGCGGCTCGGGCCCCGGAGGGTGGTCGCCGACAGCAGCGGCAACGCGGGCACGGCGGTCGCCGCGTACTGCGCCCGGGCGGGCCTGCCCTGCACGGTGTACGTCCCGGCCGGCACGTCGGCCAAGAAGCTGGAACAGATCGGGGCACACGGCGCGCAGCTCCACATCGTCGACGGCGACCGCGAGGCCACGGCCCGGGCGGCCCGCGAGGCGGCGGACGCGGACGGCGTCTTCTACGCCTCGCACGTCTACAACCCCTATTTCCTGCACGGCACCAAGACCTACGTCCACGAACTGTGGGAGGACCTCGGCGGCCGCCTGCCCGAGGTGCTCGTCGTCCCCGTCGGCAACGGCACGCTGCTGCTGGGCGCGGCCCTCGCCGTCGCCGAACTGCACGCGGCGGGCCTCATCGACCGCCGCCCCGCCCTCTACGCCGTCCAGTCCGCCGCCGTCGCGCCCCTGGCCCACGCCTGGACCGAGGGCTCCGACGACCTCATCGGGACCACCCCCATGGCCCCCACCTTCGCCGAGGGCATCGCCATCCCCCACCCACCCCGAGCCCGCCAGATCCTCCGCGCCGTCCGCGGCTCCGACGGCGCCTTCCTCACCGTGACGGAGGACCAGATCCGCCACGCCCAACACGACCTGGCCTCCCGCGGGCTGTACGTCGAGTCCACGGGCGTGGCCTGCTGGGCGGCCGTACGGGAGGGGGCGCTTGGGTCGCGTACGGCAGTGGTGCCGTTGTGCGGGGCGGGGTTGAAGACGGGGCCGGCGGGGAGCTGAGGGGCCGGTCGTTCGCGCCCGGCCGCGCCTCCAGCCCCAGGGCTCGGCGGGGGGCCAGAACTGGCGAAGGTCCGAAGAACCAGCGGGGGCAGGGGACGCAGGACCCCTGGACCCCCGGGGCGCAGCGCCCCTGGCGGGCCCGGGGCGGAACCCCGTGGCGGTCGCGGGCGCGCGCGGGCGGGGTCGAAGGCGAGCCCCTGGACGGGGGTCCCCCCGCTCGAGCGAAGCCGAGAGTGGGAGAGGGACGGTTAAGGGTGGGAGAGGGACGGTTAAGGGTGGGAGAGGGACGGTTAAGGGTGGGAGAGGGACGGTTAAGGGTGGCGGGAGGGACGGTTAAGGGTGGCGGGAGCAAACCTCACTGGCCGAAGGCCGTCGCACAGCACGATCGCGAGCACCGAGGTGTCTGCCGCCTGATCGCGCTCGCCAACTCCCGTACCGCGTCTGCAATCCACCGCTCACAGCGGCCAAGCGGTCAGCAAATCGCCAGGGTTGTAGGTGGCATCGAGGCCCGGACAGTCGACGCCGCTGCGCGAGACCGCCACGACTGGAACGGGTTCGCCGGTGAGGGCGGCCCGGTGGCGATGGAGAGCTGCCAGGTCGTGCCGGTCGAAGGGTGACTGCTCCAGCCACTTGATGGAGCCCACAAAGAGCAGCTCCTTGGCAATGGGTGCGCGGTCCGCCCCGACGATATCGATCTCGACGTCGTTGGTACGCGTCCAGTAGCCGCCCACTGCGGGGGCCGCGGGCAGCCTGTCATCGGGCAGTATCCGCGCCAGGGCCTCGCGGACAAGGGGCTCGACGGCTCGGCCGCGCCAGCTGGTCCAGTTCTCCCGGATACGCGCCGAGGTCAGATCGCCCCGCCCCCGCTCGATCTCCTCCATGGACGGGCCGAGCAGGTGCAGCCAAAACCGCAGGTAGGGATCTGTCACCCGGTAGCGGCGATCCTTCGACGGACGCAGCGATACGGGCAGCTCCGCAGCGACGATCCGCTTTTCCGTAAGCAGCTCCAGCGCTCGTTGCAGGGGCGTGGCCCCGATTCCGCCGGCTGCACGGGCGATGTTGGTGAAGGTCCGCTCGCCACTGCCGATAGCCGCCAGTACCGTACGCGCCTGGGCCTGCGGGGGGAATTCGGCAGCCAGCGCGCGCTCGGCCGACACCAGCAGGGCCGAGACCGGATCGCTCAGCGCCTCGCCGAGGAAGTCCCACAGCCCTGCGCCGCGCGGCCACTCCGCGCAGATCAGCGGTAGCCCGCCGGTGACCAGTGCAGCGTCGAAGGCTTCCGCCGGATCCAGCCCAAGCATCTGCCCCACCTCGGCGGGGTTGAGCGGTCCCAGCACCATCTCCCGGCCGCGCTGATGGAAGGGGCGTCCGTAGCTGTTCAGTGCCTCCATCATCGACAGATCGGAGCCGATGAGGACCAGCAGCACCGGCTTGGTCTCCAGCGCCCGGTCCCAGGCCCGTTGCAGCATCCCCTCAAAGGCGCCCGCGACGTCCATCAGATACGGCACCTCGTCGATGACCAGCACGCTCGCCCGGTCGGCGGGCAGCGCCGCAGCCAGCACATCGAACGCGGCGTCCCAGCTCTCCGGCCGCGCGGCGGCCACCAGCCCCGCCAACGGCAGCGTCGACGCTTGGGCGTCCCGGGCCAACCGTGCCAGATCATCCCTGGGGGACGCACCAGTCGCTGCGTAGAACAGGAACGGGGCTCCGGAGCGCTCCGCAAACCGCTCGACCAGTCGCGACTTGCCCACCCGTCGCCGCCCACGCAACATCACGCACCGACCGGGCCGCTCCCCTCCAACCCCTGCCGCCACCTTCTGCAGCTCTCGCTCCAATGTCGCCAGCTCCTGCCGACGGCCTACGAAATTCGCCACGGTCGACCTCCACGGATGACACTAACGAGAATGTTAGTAACATGTGCGTTAGTAGACTACCTTTGTCGGCCCAACCCGCGGGGTCGGCGACCAGCTCCGCCCCGAGTTCGGCGATCCGGCGCTCATCCGCTCCCTGCTGGTGGCGCGAATCGCCGTCCAACTCGCCCAGGGAAAAGCACGACGACCATCAGCGGCATGCTCTCCTCAAGCGGAGTCTTCGCCACGCCGTGCCCCAACACTGACGAACTCTCCGAACTCATCGCCGAGGTCCAGTTCGGATACGAAACAGACGGGCCGGCCAACAGCGTTCCGCCCCTGGGCGGTCTGGGACTATTTCCGTGGACGCCAGAGAGTACGTACATGCTGCTGAGCGAATACTGGGCTGCCCATCGAAGCCGTACGATGCCTCGTCCGCGCGTGGAGCGGGAACTCAGCGAGCTTTGGGACACCGCGGACACCCGTGTCCTGAGCGCGCACTCCTCGCTGCCGCCCCTCCCACTGGTTGCTTATCCCGACCTTTGGGAGAAGCTGAAGGGCCGAGCCGGATCCTCGCGTCGGCACCGTCACAGCAATGATGCTCGGAGAGCGTGGTGGGGGCGACCGTGCATGGAAACACTGGATGTCCACTCGCCCGTGGAGCACGCTCAAGGCCAGCCACTTGGTTCGCCTCGGTGGCGATCTCATCCGGTGCAAGGTAGCCCAGCGGACCCTCGCTCAGTACCTCGATCTGGCACCAGCGGGCCATAACTCCCGTGCTGCCCTTGTACGCGCGGCGGAAATCATCGAAGAGCAGTTGAAGGACATCGCACTAGCGATCGAAAGTATGAGCGCCATCGAGTACGGCTTGCTACGCGAGCGCACAGCAGACGAGCACTTCCAGGACGGCTGCCTTGCCACCTTCAGCAAGCACCTGCTGAAGCGCTCTCAAGTCTTCACGCCCTTCGAAGAATATAAGATGAACCATGGCACATGGGCTGCGATTCCCTGGTGGTCTCTCGTTCACGGTGAGCAAGAACAGCGGGCGGTCGAGGGATTCCCGATACGCGGCGGCCTCCAACTGGGTGTCGCCGCCGAGAGTCCCGACGCCGACGAGCTCGTCATCAGCTGTGAGGAACCCGAGCTCGGACCTTCATGGATGAGCGCCCGGCTCATCTTCGATCTTCGCGACGTCGTGCATGCCTGCGAGTTGCTCCTTCTGGGGCGGCGGCAATCCGTGGTTGTGGATTTCCTCACCGAGTACACGGATGAGTGGGACGATCGGCAAGTACATCTGGCCGGAAGTCTCGACCTCTCGCTCGGGCCGGAGATCGGAGAGACACTGACCGATGTCGCAACCCGTGCCCTACGTCGACTTTTGCCAGGTTCTTCTGGTCCACCGCTCTACCACGATGGGGTGCCGGCACTTGATCGGCTCTTAAGCTCGTCACGGCTTCCGAAGATCGCCCGTTGCCCTCGCTAGCCGACGAGACGCAATGGTGCCACGGGGTGGACTGAGCACCCAGATGCGCTGCGCCGTGCGCTGCCCCGAAGGCTGGTCCGGCCGCTCGCAGCGAATCCCAGGGGGCCGCCTGCCCGGAACGGCCCGTGCTGGAACAGGAAGGCTCGGGGCTCCAGGGAACCCCGGCAGTCCTACCTGACGGCAAGCCGCTCCCGCAGCCAGCGGGCTCCGTGGCCCTTCAATGCGCCGCTACAGCTTGGCAAGTAGCGCATCGCGCACACGCTACAAGGAGGACAAGGATCGCCACACGCTCCGCATGATGTGCCATGGAAAGCCTTCAGGCCCGACGACTTCGCCTTCTCGGCCAGCAGCATGGATAACGTTGGGCGGGTGCAGAGCTGCTTCTGCTTCGGAGTAGTGAAGAAGGCGTGGGGGGAAGGTCGTTCGCCCCTGTACTACCTACCACTGGGCTATGGACAGTGCACGACCCAGCACGGGCTCTCTCATCTCTTCCCAACACAATCCCAGCACGGTAGGGATGACCAGGGATGATGACAGGTGACGGCGGGTCAGATATCCCAGCACCATCCCAGCACGGGAAATAACTGGGGGCCAACCCCGAAAGGTCGACCCCCCTGCGACCTGCATGTTTGCTAGATCAGCGACGTGGCGATATGGCGAGCGCTAAACGTTGAAGCGGAACTCGACGACGTCCCCGTCCTGCATCACGTAGTCCTTGCCCTCCATGCGGGCCTTGCCCTTGGCGCGGGCCTCGGCGACGGAGCCGGTTTCGACGAGGTCGGCGAAGGAGATGACCTCGGCCTTGATGAAGCCCTTCTGGAAGTCGGTGTGGATGACACCGGCGGCCTCGGGGGCGGTGGCGCCCTTCTTGATGGTCCAGGCGCGGGATTCCTTGGGGCCGGCCGTGAGGTAGGTCTGCAGGCCGAGGGTGTCGAAGCCGACTCGGGCCAGGGTCGCCATGCCGGGTTCCTCGACGCCCACCGACTCCAGGAGCTCCATCGCTTCCTCCTCGTCGAGCTCGGCGAGGTCCGCCTCCAGCTTGGCGTTGAGGAAGATCGCCTCGGCGGGGGCGACCAGGGCGCGCTGCTCGGCCTTGAAGTCTTCGTCGACCAGTTCGTCCTCGTCGACGTTGAAGACGTAGAGGAAGGGCTTGGTGGTGAGGAGATGCAGGTCGTGGAGGAGTTCCTCGTTGCCGGAGCCCTGGACGATGCCCGCGGAGAACAGGGTGTCGCCCTTCTCCAGGATCTCCTTCGCCGCCTCGACCGCCGCGACCTTCGGCCCGATGTCCTTCTTGATGCGCGACTCCCGCTGGAGGCGCGGCAAAACCTTCTCGATCGTCTGGAGGTCCGCGAGGATCAGCTCGGTGTTGATCGTCTCGATGTCGTCCTTCGGCGAGACCTTGCCGTCGACATGCACGACGTTCTCGTCCTGGAAGGCGCGGATGACCTGGCAGATCGCGTCGGACTCACGGATGTTCGCGAGGAACTTGTTGCCCAGCCCCTCGCCCTCCGAGGCGCCCTTCACGATGCCCGCGATGTCGACGAAGTCGACGGTCGCCGGAAGGATCTTCTGCGAGCCGAAGATCTCGGCCAGCTTCGCGAGGCGCGCGTCCGGGACACCGACCACGCCGACGTTCGGCTCGATCGTGGCGAACGGGTAGTTGGCCGCCAGCACGTCGTTCTTGGTCAGGGCGTTGAACATGGTCGACTTGCCGACGTTGGGCAGACCGACGATTCCGATCGTGAGCGACACGTTTGCGACTTCCCGTACGTAGAAGGGCCAGGCGGCCGGGGGCTGGAGCGGCAGGGCCTGAGGCCTGTCCGGCGGATCCTGCCCCAGCGGCCGGAGGGCCGGCCGGTCCCCCAGTTTACGGCGTGCCGACGCCCGGCCCGGCAAGGTATCGAACGCTTGGCCAACGTCCGCTCAACGGCGTGTCTCTGAACCCATTCGGCACATTAACCGACCTAAGTTGGTCGAGTGGAGCAGCAGCAAAGGACGTATCCCCCTCGGACCGGGCCGCAGCGCGGTACCCCTCCTCTTCCGCCGCAGGCGGGCAGAGGGGCCCGGGTTCCCGGCGCGGGCGTGCCTCGTCGTGCTCCGGTCGCGCGCGGGCCCGTACCGCCGTCGGTCCAAGCCGTGCGGAGCGTCACGCGGGCCGTGCGCCGGATGCCGAACCCACGCCTCACCGACCTGGGCTGTGGGTTGTTCTGCGGAGTGACGATGCTCGTGCTCGCCTGCCTCGACCGGCTGCTGTTCGGCGCGTCCCCCACCCTGTACGGAGTGCTGTTTCTGCTGGTCAGCGCATTGACTGCGGTATGGGTGCGGCGCGGCGACCTGGCAAGCGCTCCCGTCGTCGTTCCGATCGCCTTCGCGGCCGGTCTGCCGCTGCTCCCCGACGGTGAGGGCGGTGTCGGCGGGCATCTGATGGCCCTGGTCACCGCCCTCGCCATGCAGGCGGGCTGGCTGTACGGCGGCACGCTCGTCGCCGGGCTCATCGTGACGGTACGCAAGCTCCGGCTGATGGCCCGCCGGGCGGCCAGGCGGGAGAGGGAGCGGGAGGAGTGGGAGGGCCGGGAGCGGGTCGGGGCGCAGGGCCGGGTCCGGGGACGCGGTGTCCAGGCTGGGCCGTCTTACGGTCGCCGGCCGGTCGGGCCCCGGACGCCGGGGCCTCCGGCCCAGCCCCGCCGCACCGTCCCCCGGGGTCAATAGCCGCGTCCCCCCGAAATCACCAGCCCGCCGCTCCCGGCACGCTCCCCCTGCGCCGCTCTTCCTAGTGAGCCGGTTTTGAGTTCTCCCGTCGCCACTTGAGTCGTGTTCCGTTTCGGATCGTGGCTTGGGCGGTGACGGGGCTGGTGGTTTGCG
>NZ_JBHVDX010000173.1:0-22564 GCF_042802555.1 Streptomyces sp. NPDC057474
ACGAAGGTGCGCTACACCGGGGCCTCCCTCGGCTACCAGGGCGCCACACTCATCGGCGCCGGCTTCTCCCCCATGATCGCCGGAAGCCTCGTGGCGGCCAACGGGGGTTCCAGTACGCCGATCTCGTTGCTGGTGTGCGGGGGTGCGGCGATCACCGCTGTGACCGTGTGGTTCGTACGGGAGACGCACCGGGAGTCGCTGGGCGACGTGTCCCTCCGGGAGGGCGCCGCGAAGGAGGAGGTGGCCTCGTAGATCGGTGGGCTGAGCTCCGCTCGGGGTTGGGCGGGGGACTGCGGGTCGTCGCTCGGCCGCGGCGTGGGGCGGGGGCTGGTGGGTCGTCGCTCGGCCGCGGCCCGGTGGGGCTTCTCGCGCAGTTCCCCGCGCCCCCTTCGGGGCGCGGCCGCCGGCCGGCACCCCGATTCCGCACCCCGGACCACACCGGCCCCAGCCCCAGACCAGGCCCACGAGCAAGCGGCCCTCAGCGCCTGACCAGGCCGGCAATCGGGCGGCCCTCAGCGCCGACCAGGCCGGCAATCGGGCGGCCCCGGCGCCTGACCAGGCCCGCAATCAGGTGGCCCTCAGCGCCGACCAGGCCGGCAATCGGGCGGCCCCAGCCCCAGACCAGGCCCACGAGCAAGGGGCCCTCAGCGCCTGACCAGGTCGGCAATCGGGCGGCCCCGGCCCCTGCTCAGGCCCGCAAGCATGCGGCCCTCAGCGCCAGACCAGGCCCGCAAGTAAGCGGCCCTGCGCCCCAGACCAGGCCGGCAATCAGGCGGCCCCCCAGTCCGTGGCCAGGCGAAAGACCGAGATGCACTGCCTCCCGGTCGGGCTCGCGACCATGCCGGCCAGCACCTGCTCAGGCCCACAATCAGGCGGCCCCAGCCCCTGATCAAGCTCGCAATCAAGCGGCCCCCGGCCCCTGACCAGGGCCGAACGGGCGCCGTACGCTTACCGCTGTGGAGGACGAGATCCTGGACCGCTTGGGAATGGTGGACGGTGAGGGCGTCGACGTGCCGCAGTTGCGGCCGCAGTCGTTGGTGCTCTCCTTCTTCGGGAATCACGTGCTGGACCTGGGGGAAGGCGACCTCGGGGTGTACTCGGGGAGCATCATCGATGTGCTCGGGCGGGTCGGCACGGGTGAGCAGGCCGTGCGGTCGACGCTGACGCGGATGGTGAACCGGGGGCTGCTGCGGCGCCAGCGGGAGGGCCGGAGGATGTTCTTCGGGCTCACTCCGCACGCGGCGGACATCCTGCGGGACGGCGGACAGCGCATCTGGCGCGACGGCGCGGTGAACGAGGACTGGGACGGCACCTGGACCCTCCTCGGCTTCTCCCTCCCCGAGTCCTGGCAGCGCCAGCGGCACGATCTGCGCTCCCGGCTCACCTGGTCCGGATTCGGCGCCCTCTACAGCGGGCTGTGGATCGCGCCGGGGCGCGTGGATGTGCGGGAGATCGTCTCCGAGCTGGGGCTCGACGCGCATGTGAAGGTGTTCCACGCGCAGGCCGACGAGTTCACCGACATCGGGCTGATGATCCGCGAGAGCTGGGACCTGGAGGCCCTGGCCGCGCGCTACGTCGCCTTCGACAAGCGGTGGACCACCGCCGACCTCGCCGCCACCGACCCGATCGCCACCCGACTGCGACTCGTCGCCGAGTGGCTGCGCATCATCCGTACCGACCCGCGCCTGCCCGTGCAGCATCTGCCGGCCGAGTGGCCCGCGCGGCAGGCCCAGGACACGTTCCGGCGCATCGCCGAACAGACGGCGGGCCCGGCCGGACGGATGGCGGCGGAGGTTCTGGAAACGACCCCGCTGCGGCCCGCTTCACCCGAACGGCCGTAGTAAAAACGGAGTTTCGTATTCCATCTCGCCGCTACTCCCGGGGTGCTACCGGGGTGCTTCTGATGCGGGAGTGGCTGATATTGTTCTTTGGCTTTCCTTTGTGAGAGATATATTCTCAGTTCGCTTTTTGTTGCCTCCCGTGTGCTGTCCGGGGAAGCGGGAGTTGGGGCTGTGGCCAGGGGGGATCTGGGCCAGTGGGTATCTGTTGAGCTGCCCGGCGCGTTAGACGGGGTTGGTGACGCGCGCCGCATAGGCTTTCCGCCGTCCGGCCGGGGTTTCATCGCGATGCGCTTCCGTGCGTATCTCCTTGCGGCTTTCCCGGTCGGTCGATTTCCGCTGCGCCAACTCATTCATTTCTTGATGGTCGACCACGTATCGCGTATATAGCCGTGCCCGCGTGCATCCCCTGACCTGACCGCCAGGGGGCGCGGGTGCGATGCCGCCCGCGCTCGGGCGGTCTCCAGGGGGAAACACATATGAAGATCGCATTCTTGATCAACAACGCCTTCGGCATCGGCGGCACCATCCGCTCGACGGCCAACCTGTCCGCGGCGTTCGCCGACCGGCACGACGTCGAGGTCGTCAGCGTCCACCGCTCCCGCGACGAACCGGCCCTCCCGTTCGACCCGCGCGTCCGCCTGACCTCGCTGATCGACCTGCGGGAAGGGAGCCCCGGCTTCGAGGGCGACCACCCGCTCACCAAGCTGCCCGGCACGATGTTCCCCTACACCGGGGCCACCGGGAACCTGCCCTACACCGCCCTGCAGGACGAACGCATCGGCGGCTTTCTCGCCCGTACCGAGGCCGATGTCGTCATCGCCACCCGCCCGGACCTCAACGGTTACCTCGCCCGCGACGGCCGCCGCCGCTTTCTGCGCGTGGGCCAGGAGCACCTGAGCCTCGACCAGTACCGGGAACCGCTGCGCACCGACCAGAACAAGGCCATCGCCGGACTCGACGCCTACGTCACCGTCTCCGAGGCCGACGCCGCCCAATACCGCGCCGTCCTGCCCGACGTCAGCACGACCATCGTGTGCGTCCCCAACGGCGTCCAGGCCCCCGCCGTCGAACGGTCCACCCTGGACTCCCAGGTCATCGTCGCCGCCGGCCGGCTCATCCCCATCAAGCGGTACGACCGGCTGGTGAACGCCTTCGCCAAGGTCGCCGCCGAACACCCCGGCTGGACCCTGCGGATCTACGGACGCGGCCCGCAGAAGGAGAACCTGCGGGAGCAGATCGACCGGCTCGGGCTGCACGACCGCGTGTTCCTCATGGGAGCGGTCTCCCCCATCGAGACGGAGTGGGCCAAGGGCGCCGTCGCCGCCGTCTCCTCCGACATGGAGTCCTTCGGCATGACCATCGTCGAGGCCATGCACTGCGGGGTCCCGGTCGTCGCCACCGACTGCCCGCACGGGCCCGGCGAGATCATCACCGACGGCGAGGACGGCATCCTCGTCCCGCTCGACGGAGACGTCGACGCCTACGCCGACGCGCTGAAACGAGTCGTCACCGACGAGGCCCTGCGCGAGCGGCTCGGCAAGGGGGCGCTCACGAAGGCCGACACGTACGCGCCGTCCGTCATCGCCCGCCGCTACGAGACCCTCTTCGAGGAGCTGTCCAAGTCCCGGCGCCGCAGGTGGGACGGCGCGGCCCGGCTGAGACAGCTCGCCGCCCGTACCGTCCGCCCGCGCCCCGCGAAGGAAGCTCCCGCAGTCAAGGCCGAGGGGAGCGCTCCCACACCCATTCCCATCGCGCACGCCCGTGCGACCGTCGACGGCGGTGTCACCGTCCTGCTCGACCCGGCCGAGCTGCCCACCGGGCCCCTCGACTTCATCGCCCGGCTGCGCCGCGACCCCGGCAAGCGCCAGATCCGCGTAGCGGTCCTGCCGAGCGCCGACGCGCCGGACACCGTGGTGCAGGCGACCCTCCACCGGGCCGAGCACACCCTCGCCGAGGGCCGCTGGGACTGCTATGTCGCGCCGCGCGGCACGAACAAGCGGGTGCGGCTGACCGCGCGGCTGGTCGAGCAGGCCGCGCTGGTCGGGCGGGCGCCGAGTGTCGATCAGCGGGGGGTGGGGGCGTGGATCCCGTACACGACCGCCGACGGGTTCCTCGCGGTACGGACGTGGCTGCGGCCCGCGCACGCCGAGATCGACACGGTCGAGGTGGGGGAGGGGTCGGTGACCGTCACCGCGACGGTTCACGGTGCCGCCGCCGCTGCCCCTCTGGGGGAGGATGCCGTCGTTCGCGTGGTGTCCCGGACCGATACCGCGTACGACTTCTCCGTGGCGGCGTGGGCTGTGGGGGAGCGGGGGTTCCGGTTCACCGTTCCGTACGGCGAGATCATGGCTCGGCGGAGTGTCGAGCACGATCTGTGGGATCTGCGGCTGGAGGACGTTCCGGTGGGGCGGATCGGTGGGGATGTGGTGGAGCGGCGGAAGACGGATCTGGTGCCCGGGCAGGTGTTCGACCACTGTGAGCGGGGGCGGACCCGGGTGAAGCCGTACCTCACTGTGAACAACGAGCTGGCGCTCAGCGCGAAGGATGTGGAAGAGGCCGACTGAAAGGCCCGGTTTCGCCGTGGGAGCGTGGGAGCGGGGGAGCGGGGGAGCGTAGGGGCTGCGGGTCCGTCGTGGTTGATCGCGCAGTTCCCCGCGCCCCTGAAAAGCAGGGGCTGCGCCCCGTGCTTTTCGGCCCTCAGGGCCGTGTCCTCAGGGCCGTGTCCTCAGAGGCGCGGGGAACTGCGGCGACCAGCCCCCACTCACCCGCACGCCTCCCACAAGGGCACCCCCACTAACTCTTCCGGTGCCCAATCAGCCGCGGCTTCTGGTTGAGGCCGTCCAAGCCGTGCCACGCCAGGTTGACCAGATGGGCGGCCACCTCGGCCTTCTTCGGGCGGCGGACGTCCAGCCACCACTGGCCCGTCAGGGCGACCATGCCGACGAGGGCCTGGGCGTACAGAGGGGCGAGCTTCGGGTCGAAGCCGCGGTTCTTGAACTCGCGGCCGAGGATGTCCTGCACCTGGGTGGCGATGTCGGAGATCAGCGAGGCGAAGGAACCCGTGGACTGGGGGATGGGGGAGTCCCGGACCAGGATGCGGAAGCCGTCCGTGTACTCCTCGATGTAGTCGAGGAGGGCGAAGGTGGCCTGTTCGCAGAGTTCGCGGGGGTGACCGGCCGTGAGGGAGCTGGTCACCATGTCCAGCAGGCGGCGCATCTCGCGGTCCACGACGACGGCGTAGAGGCCCTCCTTGCCGCCGAAGTGCTCGTACACCACCGGCTTGGAGACCCCCGCCTTGGCGGCGATCTCCTCCACCGAAGTGCCCTCGAAGCCCTTCGCGGCGAAGAGGGTGCGACCGATTTCCAGCAGTTGCTGACGACGCTCGGCGCCCGTCATCCGGGTGCGGCGCGTACGCCGCGGCTTCTCGTTGCTCGGGGTACTGCTGGAGTCGGTCGCCACGGCGTCAATCATGCCGCCTCGGTGGGCGCCTTCCGGTGCCGGGAGCCGTCCTCACCCGTGTTGCGCCTGGAATCGATACGCGAGCGTGACGGCCAGCGGACGTCGTACGCCCAGCCGAACACTTCGAACCAGCGGATGAGCCGGGCGGAGGAGTCCAGCTGGCCGCGCTCCACGCCGTGCCGGGCGGAGGTGGGGTCGGCGTGGTGGAGGTTGTGCCACGACTCGCCGCAGGAGAGGACCGCCAGCCACCACACGTTGCCCGAGCGGTCGCGGGACTTGAAGGGGCGCTTGCCGACCGCGTGACAGATCGAGTTGATCGACCAGGTCACGTGGTGCAGCAGCGCCACCCGGACGAGCGAGCCCCAGAAGAACGCCGTGAACGCGCCCCACCAGGACATCGTCACCAGACCGCCGATCAGGGGCGGCAGGGCGAGGGAGAGTGCCGTCCAGTAGATGAACTGACGGGAGATCGCCCGGAGCGCCGGGTCCTTGATCAGGTCGGGTGCGTACTTCTCCTGCGAGGTCTGCTCCTCGTCGAACATCCAGCCGATGTGGGCCCACCACAGGCCCTTCATCAGCGCGGGAAGCGTCTCGCCGAAGCGCCACGGCGAGTGGGGGTCGCCCTCGGCGTCGGAGAACTTGTGGTGCTTGCGGTGGTCGGCCACCCAGCGGACCAGCGGGCCCTCGACGGCCATCGAGCCGGCGATCGCCAGCGCGATCTTCAGCGGGCGCTTGGCCTTGAACGAACCGTGCGTGAAGTGCCGGTGGAAGCCGATCGTGATGCCGTGGCAGCCCAGGTAGTAGAAGAACACCAGCAGGCCGAGATCCAGCCAGCTCACGCCCCAGCCCCAGGCCAGCGGCACCGCCGCGAGGAGCGCGAGGAACGGGACGGTGATGAAGAGGAGCAGCGTGATCTGCTCGATCGAACGCTTCTGCTCGCTGCCCAGCGTGGCGGACAAAGTGGGGGAGTCGGCCCCCGCGGAGCCTGGGGAACCGTTCGCATTCGGGGCGTCTTCAATCACATCGGACCTTGTGCTCATGGGGCGTCCCCTGGGGGGTCGAGGGTGGAGAGAGGGGGAAGGGCCTGCGGTCAACAGCGTGCGGGGGTTACCTGTCGGCTTTCCCTACGGTTCCGTAACCTACGGCATCGTAAGTATGGCAGCGCGGTGCCGGGCGGCAAGAGCCCGCCGGCCTGCGCGTCCAGGTGTAACGGGCGGGCTCGGTGGACAGGTGGCACTCAGTGCCGCAACAGTGGCACCTGTCGCCGGGGGCGCCCAGGTGGCCACCTATCCTGGACTCGGTCGGACAGCGCGGTCCGCTCTGAATCCCGCCCGGATGCCAGGGCCCGCACAGCGGCCCAGACCGCCGGGCAGCCACCCGGGTTCCCCTCCGGACGAGCTTCAACACTGCAAGGAGCCGCACCTGTGAGCAGTGCCGACGACCAGACCACGACGGTCAGCAGCGAGCTGCGCGCCGACATCCGGCGCCTGGGCGATCTGCTGGGCGAGACCCTCGTACGACAGGAGGGCCCCGAACTCCTGGAGCTGGTCGAGCGCGTCCGCCGCCTGACCCGCGAGGACGGCGAAGCCGCCGCCGACCTGTTGCGCGGCACCGAACTGGAGACCGCCGCCAAGCTCGTCCGCGCCTTCTCCACCTACTTCCACCTGGCCAACGTCACCGAGCAGGTGCACCGCGGCCGCGAGCTGAGGGCACGCCGTGCCGCCGAGGGCGGACTTCTCGCCCGTACGGCCGATCGCCTGAAGGACGCCGACCCCGAACACCTGCGTGAGACGGTCGGGAACCTCAACGTCCGCCCCGTCTTCACCGCCCACCCCACCGAGGCCGCGCGCCGGTCGGTACTCAACAAGCTCCGGCGCATCGCCGCGCTTCTGGAAACCCCCGTCATCGAGTCCGACCGCCGCCGCTACGACACCCGACTGGCCGAGAACATCGACCTCGTCTGGCAGACGGACGAACTCCGCGTCGTGCGTCCCGAGCCCGCCGACGAGGCCCGTAACGCCATCTACTACCTGGACGAGCTGCACGCGGGCGCGGTCGGCGACGTCCTGGAGGACCTGACGGCCGAGCTGGAGCGGGTCGGCGTGACGATCCCCGACGCCACGCGCCCCCTCACCTTCGGCACCTGGATCGGCGGCGACCGCGACGGCAACCCCAACGTCACCCCCCAGGTGACCTGGGACGTCCTCATCCTCCAGCACGAGCACGGCATCAACGACGCCCTCGAACTCATCGACGAGCTGCGCGGCTTCCTCTCCAACTCCATCCGCTACACCGGTGCCACGGAAGAGCTGCTCACCTCGCTCCAGGCCGACCTCGAAGCCCTGCCCGAGATCAGCCCCCGGTACAAGCGCCTCAACGCGGAGGAGCCCTACCGCCTCAAGGCCACCTGCATCCGGCAGAAGCTGGAGAACACCAAGCAGCGCCTGGCCAAGGGCATCCCGCACGAGGACGGCCGCGACTACCTCGGCACCGCCGAGCTGCTGCACGACATGACGTTGATCCAGACCTCACTGCGTGAGCACCGCGGCGGCCTCTTCGCCGACGGCCGGATGAACCGCACGATCCGTACGCTCTCCGCCTTCGGCCTCCAGCTCGCCACGATGGACGTCCGCGAGCACGCCGACGCCCACCACCACGCCCTCGGCCAGCTCTTCGACCGTCTCGGTGAGGAGTCCTGGCGCTACGAGGACATGCCCCGCGAGTACCGCCACAAGCTTCTCGCCCGCGAGCTGCGCTCCCGGCGCCCGCTGGCCCCGACGCCCGCGCCGCTGGACGCCGCCGGCGCCAAGACCCTCGGCGTGTTCGAGACCGTGAAGAAGGCACTGGCCGTCTTCGGACCCGAGGTCATCGAGTCGTACATCATTTCGATGTGCCAGGGTGCCGACGACGTCTTCGCCGCCACGGTCCTGGCACGCGAGGCAGGGCTCATCGATCTGCACGCCGGCTGGGCCAGGATCGGCATCGTCCCGCTGCTGGAGACGACCGACGAGCTCAAGGCCGCCGACACCATCCTCGAAGAGATGCTCGCCGACCCCTCCTACCGGCGGCTCGTCGCCCTGCGCGGTGACGTGCAGGAGGTCATGCTCGGCTACTCCGACTCGTCCAAGTTCGGCGGCATCACGACCTCGCAGTGGGAGATCCACCGGGCGCAGCGCCGCCTGCGTGACGTCGCCCACCGGTACGGCGTACGGCTGCGGCTCTTCCACGGCCGCGGCGGCACCGTCGGCCGCGGCGGCGGCCCCTCGCACGACGCGATCCTCGCGCAGCCCTGGGGCACGCTGGAGGGCGAGATCAAGGTGACCGAGCAGGGCGAGGTCATCTCCGACAAGTACCTCGTCCCGTCCCTGGCCAGGGAGAACCTGGAACTGACGGTCGCCGCCACCCTCCAGGCCTCCGCCCTGCACACCGCCCCCCGCCAGTCCGTCGAGGCACTGGCCCGCTGGGACGCGGCCATGGACCTGGTCAGCGACGCGGCGGAGTCCGCCTACCGTCGGCTCGTCGAGGACCCGGACCTCCCCGCGTACTTCTTCGCCTCCACGCCCGTGGACCAGCTCGCCGACCTGCACCTCGGGTCGCGGCCCTCGCGTCGCCCGGACTCCGGCGCCGGACTCGACGGTCTGCGCGCCATCCCGTGGGTCTTCGGCTGGACCCAGTCACGGCAGATCGTGCCCGGCTGGTTCGGCGTCGGCTCCGGCCTGAAGGCGCTGCGCGAGGCGGGCCTGGACACCGTGCTCGACGAGATGCACGCGGAGTGGCACTTCTTCCGCAACTTCCTCTCCAACGTCGAGATGACGCTCGCCAAGACCGACCTGCGCATCGCGGGGCACTACGTCGACACCCTCGTCCCCGACGAGCTGAGGCACGTCTTCGCCACCATCCAGGCCGAACACGAGCTGACCGTCCGCGAGGTCCTGCGCATCACCGGCGAGGACAAGCTGCTCGACGCCGACCCCGTCCTCCAGCAGACCTTCTCCATCCGCGACGCCTACCTCGACCCCATCTCCTACCTCCAGGTCGCCCTCCTCAAGCGCCAGCGCGACACCGCCGCCGCGGGCGACGCCCCCGACCCGCTCCTCGCCCGAGCCCTGCTCCTCACGGTGAACGGCGTGGCGGCGGGGCTGCGCAACACCGGCTGACACCTCGCGACAGGCAGTGCCCCCATGGTCGTACGGCCATGGGGGCACTGTGGTGTCGTAGGGGGCTGGAGATGTGTTGCCGGGCGCTCAGAGCGCCACCCACGCCGCCGTGATCAGCGCGATCCCCGCGCCGCCCAGCATCCAGGCCGACCGGACCATCCGCAGGCCCCCGGCCACGACCACCGAGGCGAGCAGCAGGGCGCCGCCGAGGGGCACCCAGGCGTGCAACAGGCCCGCCGGGCCCGTCCGTACGACATCACTGCTGCCCGGCTTCACGACGACGGTGTACGTCTCACCCGTCTCCACCGCCACGGACCGCTCGACGTCGACCCGCTCGCGGGCCCGCGACCCGGTCGACACCGGCTCGTACGGCCCCCAGCAGGTCTCGCCGTCGCACCGGGACACCGTCATCGTCCCCTGCTCGCGCCCCTTGCTGAGCATCACGTGCTGGGCGCAGCCCCAGGAGCCCCACACCCCGGCGATCAGGATCACCACCACGACCGCGCCCATCGCCGCGAGTCGCCCGTACCGCAGCGCGGCCGACGCACCACCGCCGGCCGGGCGCGGACGGCGCCGCGAGCGGGGAGCGGGAGCTTTGGTGGCAGGCATGGCGGGGATCATTGGCCATGGCACTGCGGTCGGTCAACTCCCGCAGGCCGGCACGGGGGTCGAGCAAATCGTGACTTATGTGTATCGGGTCAGGAGTTGTACGTCCCCTGCGCCCGCTCCAGTCCCTCGATCACCAGGCACTCCACCGCATCCGCAGCCCGGTCCACGAAGTAGTCCAACTCCTTGCGTTCTGCGGAGGAGAAGTCCTTCAGCACGAAGTCCGCGACCTGCATACGGCCCGGCGGACGACCGATCCCGAACCGCACGCGGTGGTAGTCCGAGCCCATCGCCTTCGTCATCGACTTCAGCCCGTTGTGACCGTTGTCACCACCGCCGAACTTCAGCCGCAACGTGCCGTAGTCGATGTCCAACTCGTCATGGATCGCGACGATGTTCGCCACCGGCACCTTGTAGAAGTCACGCAGAGCGGTCACCGGCCCGCCCGAGAGATTCATGTACGACATCGGCTTGGCGAGGATCACCCGACGGTTCGCCGGCCCCGGAGGCCCGATCCGCCCCTCGATGACCTGCGCCTGAGCCTTCCCGGCCCGCTTGAACCTCCCCCCGATCCGCTCGGCCAGCAGATCGGCCACCATGAACCCCACGTTGTGCCGGTTCGCCGCATACTCGGGCCCGGGATTACCGAGGCAGGCGATGAGCCAGGGCGCACTCGGATCGGTCGTCACGTCCATAACTCCTTGATACGCGCCAGCCGCTGCCCCCTGAAGGGAACAGCGGCTGGCGAACCGATGACAGAGCCGAGGATCAGGCCTCGGCGGCGGCGTCGCCCTCGGCGGCGTCCTCCGACGGCTCCTCCGCCTGGGCGGCCAGGACCTGGAGGACGACGGCGTCCTCGTCGGTCGCCAGCGTGGTGCCCTTCGGCAGGGGGATGTCCTTGGCGAGGATGGAGGCGCCGGCCTCCAGGCCCTCGATGGAGACGGTGACCGACTCGGGGATGTGGGTGGCCTCGGCCTCGACGTTCAGCGTGCTCAGCACGTGCTCGAGCAGGTAGGCACCCGGGGCCAGGTCGCCCTCGGTGTGGACGTAGACCTCGACGTTGACCTTCTCGCCACGCTTCACGAGGAGGAGGTCGACGTGGTCCAGGAAGCCCTTGATCGCGTCGCGCTGCACGGCCTTCGGGATCGCCAGCTGGGTCTTGCCCTCGATGTCCAGGCTGAGCAGGACGTTCGGGGTACGCAGGGCGAGCGTGAGCTCGTGGCCCGGCAGCGTGATGTGCACCGGGTCGGCACCGTGGCCGTAGACCACGGCGGGAACCTTGCTGGCACGGCGGATACGGCGGGCGGCGCCCTTGCCGAACTCGGTACGGGTCTCGGCTGCGAGCTTGACCTCGGCCATGTTCACTCCTCGTAGAACTGGGGAAAGGTGGTCACCCGGCCAAACGATCGGCCTGCTACGAAGAGCGCGTCGATAACGGATCGCCGTACCACCGTCGTGAAACGGGTACGGCCTCCCTCGCCGAGCAACTGGAGCAGTCTACTCGGAGAGGAAGGCCGTACCCAAAACGATCTAGAAAGAGCTCTAGTGCTCGTCGAAGAGGCTCGTCACCGAACCGTCCTCGAACACCTCACGCACCGCGCTCGCGATCGTCGGCGCGATCGACAGCACCGTGATCTTGTCCAGCTCCAGCTCGCCCGGCGTCGGCAGCGAGTCCGTGAACACGAACTCGCTCACCTTCGAGTTCTTCAGCCGGTCCGCCGCCGGACCCGACAGCACACCGTGCGTCGCCGTCACGATGACGTCCTCCGCACCGTGCGCGAACAGCGCGTCCGCGGCGGCGCAGATGGTCCCACCGGTGTCGATCATGTCGTCCACCAGGACACACACCCGGCCCTTGACCTCACCCACGACCTCGTGGACGGTCACCTGGTTCGCCACGTCCTTGTCACGCCGCTTGTGCACGATCGCCAGCGGCGCGCCGAGACGGTCGCACCAACGGTCCGCCACCCGCACCCGGCCCGCGTCCGGCGAGACCACCGTGAGCTTGTTCCGGTCCACCTTCGCGCCCACGTAGTCCGCGAGCAGCGGCAGCGCGAACAGATGATCCACCGGACCGTCGAAGAAGCCCTGGATCTGGTCCGTGTGCAGATCCACGGTCAGGATGCGGTCGGCGCCGGCCGTCTTCATCAGATCCGCGATCAGGCGCGCCGAGATCGGTTCACGCCCACGGTGCTTCTTGTCCTGCCGCGCGTAACCGTAGAACGGCACGATGACGGTGATCGAGCGGGCCGACGCCCGCTTCAACGCGTCGATCATGATCAACTGCTCCATGATCCACTGGTTGATCGGAGCCGTGTGGCTCTGGATCACGAAGCAGTCCGCACCACGCGCCGACTCCTCGTAGCGGACATAGATCTCACCGTTGGCGAAGTCGAAGGCCTTCGTCGGGACGACCCCGACACCCAACTGCTGGGCGACCGCCTGGGCAAGCTCGGGGTGGGCGCGGCCGGAGAAGAACATCAACTTCTTCTCGCCGGTCGTCTTGATCCCGGTCACAGCACTGTCTCCTCAGAGGTGTCTCAGCCGGGCACGCGGAAGCCGCTGGCTCAGCTGGGGTGCGGGTGTGCACTTATCACGGTACGACGTCCTTGGCGCACCTGTTTCCGGTCAGCCTTCGCCTGCGCCCTCCCGAGAAGCCGTCTCGGCCGCCTTCGCCGACGCGCTTCCGGGACGCTTACGAGCCACCCAACCCTCGATATTCCGCTGCTGGCCACGGGCCACGGCCAGCGAACCGGGCGGCACATCCTTCGTGATCACGGACCCGGCGGCGGTGTACGCCCCGTCCCCGACCGTGACAGGCGCCACAAACATGTTGTCGGAACCCGTCTTGCAGTGCGACCCGACGGTGGTGTGGTGCTTGCTCTCCCCGTCGTAGTTCACGAACACGCTCGCCGCGCCGATGTTCGTGTACTCACCGATGGTGGCGTCACCGACGTAGGAGAGATGCGGGACCTTCGTCCCCTCGCCGATGTTCGCGTTCTTCGTCTCGACGTACGTACCGATCTTGGACTTGAGACCGAGGCGGGTGCCCGGACGGAGGTACGCGTACGGCCCGACGGTCGCCTGCGGCCCTACTTCCGCGCCGTCCGCGACGGTGTTGTCGACACGCGCGTCCGCCCCGACCCTCGTGTCCTTCAGCCGCGAGTTCGGCCCGACCTCCGCGCCCTCGGCGAGGTGCGTGGCGCCGAGCAGCTGGGTGCCCGGGTGGATCAGGGCGTCCTGCTCGAACGTGACGGTGACGTCGACCCAGGTGGTGGCGGGGTCGATGACGGTGACCCCGGCGAGCATGGCGTGGGTGAGCAGCCGGTCGTTGAGGATGCGCCGGGCCTCGGAGAGCTGCACCCGGTTGTTGATCCCGGCGATCTCACGGTGGTCGCCGGCGACGGAGGCCCCGACGCGGTGCCCGGCCTCGCGCAGGATCCCGAGGACGTCGGTGAGGTACTCCTCGCCCTGGCTGTTGTCCGTACGGACCTTGCCGAGCGCGTCCGCGAGGAGCTGGCCGTCGAACGCGAACACCCCGGAGTTGATCTCACGGATCGCGCGCTGCGACTCGGTGGCGTCCTTGTGCTCCACGATGGCCGTCACCGCGCCGGAGACGCCGTCGCGGACGATCCTGCCGTAGCCGGTGGCGTCCGGGACCTCGGCGGTCAGCACGGTGACGGCGTTGCCGTCGGCGGAGTGGGTGGCGGCGAGAGCCTGGAGGGTCGCGCCGGTGAGCAGCGGGGTGTCGCCACAGACGACGATCACGGTCCCGTCGACAACGCCTCCGAGCTCCTCCAGCCCCATCCGCACCGCGTGCCCGGTGCCGTTCTGCTCCGCCTGGACCGCCGTACGTACGCCGGGGTCGACCTCGGCGAGGTGTGCGGTGACCCTCTCGCGGGCGTGCCCGACGACGACGACCAGGTTCTCCGGGTCCAACTCGCCTGCGGCGGCGAGGACGTGGCCGACCAGGGAGCGGCCACAGATGCTGTGCAGAACCTTCGGTGTGGCCGACTTCATACGGGTGCCCTCACCCGCTGCGAGTACGACGACGGCTGCCGGGCGGGTTGCGCTCACGGGGATGCCCTTCGGCTGTGGATGGGGTGGGGTTGACATCCGCAGGATACCGGGGCGTTGGGAGGGGGAAATGTGATCGGGTCCTGACCCGTTTGCTTGGGTGAGGACCCGAACTGAGCTTGGCTCCCCCGCCAGGACTCGAACCTGAAATACATCATCCAAAGTGACGTGTGTTGCCAATTACACCACGGGGGACTAAACCCGACTAACCAGACATCTGGTCATGCTGTCGAGTGGCTCCCAACACTATGCCGTACCAAGAGCCCTCGATGCGACGGTACAAGTCGGCACCCTTCAGGACTTTGATCACCAGGCAGCCTCGATATGAATCGCCGACGTTCTTGCGCACTGTCTTGGGGTTGTGTTTCTTGAGAGTCGTCTTGTTGAACGTGGGCCGGTCGGTGCCGACGAGTTCGGCCCAGTACCGCTCGGCACCTGCCACGTCCGCGTTCTCGTGGATCATCACGCTGTATCGCAGGCGCTCGCGGTCGACCCCCAGGAGGTCGAGCCAGGCGAGAAACACCTGGATCATGCCCGGGTCGCTGTTGACGAAGGCGACGTTCTCTCGGCGGTCGTACGGCTTGTCCTTGCTGCCCTCGGCCCAATAGAGGCCTACGCCCACCAGGAACAGTTCGCGGGGTGAGAGGTCGCCGATCGCCTGCTTGGCGGCTTCCTTGGTGTGCTGCCGATTCTCGTCGCGGATCGTCAGCTCGTGCTCCCACCGCTTGCGGGCCGCGAGCTTCGCTTGTTCCTGCGGCTCGCGCCGCTCCGGCTTCGGCAGATCCCGCACCCAGAGTGAGATCGAGCTCTTCGAGCAGCCCAGCTCTACCTGGATCTGGTCGTACGTCCAGCCCTGGAGGCGGAGCTCTCGGGCCCTTGCCCGGAGGTCGTCCTTGGCGTTGGGGCGCTTGGTCCACTCGGGAGGGGGTTCGCCCTCCAGGAGGCGGTTCAAGATGTCGTTGTTGTGGATGTGGAGCCGGTCGCGGATCTGGCGGCGGCTGAGGCCTGCTCGGCGCAGGGCCAGTGCCTGGTCGCGTAGGCCCTCGAAGTCGGTGTGTGTGGTGTGTGCGTGAGGCATGGGCATAGCGTCCGGGCGGAATTTGGTGTTCCGGAGTCGAACGGTGGGCGATTCAGCAGTTCGAGCGATAGTGGGTGGTTTCGCTTCTGTTCGAAGGTGCGGGGTGGTGTAGGCCAGTACGGGAAACTCGCCGGAAAAGCGGGGGCGCTCGAACGTAGGCTTGGGTCATGACCACGACGGGGGAAGACCGCACCGGGGCCGGGACGGGGGACAGGGCCGGGCCGTGGTGGTGGGAGCGGTGGCGGGGGGCGTTGCTCGACGGTGGGCTGGCGTTGGTGTCGGCCGTCGAGTGTGCGGTGGAGGGTGTCGACTTCGCCAAGGACGCCGCGCTGCCGGAGGCCGTGGGGGTCGTGTTCGGGGCGCTCGCCGGGTCCGTGTTGCTGGTGCGGCGGATGTGGCCCGTTGCCGTCGTGCTCGTCTTCATCGCCGTCGCGCCCGCTCAGATGGGGTATCTGATGGGCCTCGTCGGGCTGTACACGCTGGCGGCGTCGGAGGCGCCGCGGCGGATCATCGGGGCGTTGTCGGGGATGGCGTTCGCCGGTGTGTTCATCGTGTGGTTCGTGCAGGCGACGCAGAGCGAGATGCAGGGGGACGGGGCGGTCGGGGGCGGGGACGCGTTCGCGCCGTTCCTGGCGCTGACGATGGCGATCGGGCTGACCGCGCCGCCCGTGCTGCTGGGGCTGTATGTCGGGGCGCGGCGGCGGTTGATGGAGAGTCTGCGGGAGCGGGCGGATTCGCTGGAGCGCGAGTTGCAGTTGCTCGCGGAGCGGGCGGAGGAGCGGGCGGAGTGGGCTCGGGGGGAGGAGCGGACCCGGATCGCGAGGGAGATGCATGACGTCGTCGCGCATCGGGTCAGCCTGATGGTCGTGCATGCGGCTGCCCTGCAGGCGGTGGCTCGGAAGGATCCCGAGAAGGCCGTGAAGAACGCGGCGCTCGTGGGGGACATGGGGCGGCAGGCCTTGACCGAGTTGCGGGAGATGCTCGGGGTGTTGCGGTCGGCGGAGGGGTTCTCGTCGATGGCGCGGGCGGAGCCGGGACCGGCGCCGATGCCTTTGGCGGCGGTGGGGGCGGCTGCTGCGGCCGCCGCTTCGCGGGCCGAGGACGAGGCCGGTGAAGGGCCCTGTCTGGCTGAGCTGGAGGTGTTGGTGGGGCAGTCGGCGGCCGCGGGGATGGTCGTCGAGTTGTCGGTGGAGGGGGAGGTGCGGGTGTATGCGGCCGAGGTGGAGCAGACGGCGTACCGGGTGGTGCAGGAGGCGTTGACGAACGTCCACAAGCATGCGGCGGGTGCCAAGACGCATGTGCGGTTGGCGCATCGGGTGGCGGAGATCGCGATGCAGGTGGAGAACGGGGCGCCGCCGGAGCCGGGGGCGGCGGGGGCCGCGCGGTTGCCGAGCGGGGGGAACGGGTTGCTCGGGATGAAGGAGCGGGTGGCCGAACTGGGGGGCGTTTTCGTGTCCGGGCCCACTGATGCCGGGGGGTTCCGGGTGTCCGCGGTGATTCCGGCGGCGTAGGGGCGGGGCTGGACCTGTTGCGTGGGCACCGGCGGCTTCGGCCGGGCGGGGGTGGGTTTCGCTCACCGGCGCTCGCGGGGTGCCGCCGCGTCCACCCGTGCCGCCCGGCGGCACGATTGCCCGCAGTGAGGACGGCGAGGACGGCGAGGACGGCGAGGACGGCGAGGCGTTCGTAGCCTGTTCAGTTTGCTGTCAGGCGGGTGGGGTCGAGGCCTGCGAGCAGGGTTGTGAGAGCAGTGTCGATGGTGGGGCCGAGGTACCAGTCGCCGGTGTGGTCGAGGGCGTAGGTGCGGCCCTCGGCGTCGATGGCGATGAGGGTTCGCGTGGCGGTTTCTTGGCCGAGGGGGCAGACCTCGGTGTCGAGGGCCCGGCCGAGGTCACCGAGGGTGCGGGCCATGTGGAGGCCGTGCAGCGGGTCGAGGTGGAGGTCGGCGGGGGCGAGCTGACGGCCGGGGCCCTGGGCGGTGAGGTGGAGGCCGCCGAACTCGGCCCAGGCCTCGACCGCGGCCGGGAAGACCGCGTGGCGGTGCCCGGCGGGGGAGACGTGCTCGCGCAGGGCGTCGGCCCAGATCTCGGCCTGCTTTATGTCCCAGCGGCCCGGCTGCCACCCGGCTGCGCGCAGGGCGGCGTCGACGGGGACGGAGAAGCGCGTGGTGGAGGTGCGGTCGGTGTGCATCTGCCCTTTGTTCGTCGGGGGTTCGTCGGGTGTGCGTCGGTTGTTCGAACCGTGGTCGGGGGTTGGGTCTGAGATCGGCCAGGGATCCATCGGGTCGGGAAGCCGGCCGGGACATTGGCGTATCAGGCGGGCCGGCGTCCCTGGGGCGGTTTCCTGTTTTCTGCCTTTCCGACGCGATCTGCCCGGGGTGGGGTTCCCGTCAGTTCTCCTGTGCCGGGTCCACGATGCGGACGCCGAAGTGGGCGCTGAGGGCCGTGCAGGAGCGGCAGGGGGTGGCGAAGGCGCCGTGGAGGGGGTCGCCGTCCTCGCGGATGTGGCGGGTGGTGAGTTTGGCCTGCTTGAGGACCTTGCGGGCCTCGCCGTTGGACATGGGTCTGCGGGCGGCGCGCCTGCTGCGGGTGGCGTCGGCGCTGGTGATGTGGCGGGAGATGAGGATGGCCTCGGCGCAGCGGCCGGTGAAGCGGTCGCGCTGTGCGGTGGCGAGGGAGTCGAGGAACTCCTGGACCAGGGCGTGCAGGGGCGGGGCCTGGTCGCCGCGGGCGGCGGTGCCGGTGAGGGTCTCGCCGCGTACGGAGAGGGCGGCGGCCACGGTCGGCAGGATGCCGTCGCGGCGGTGGAGGAGGGCGGGAGTATGCGGCTGTTCCGCGGTGCTCCAGCCGATGCGAGGGTCGCCCGAAGGTCCCGCCTGTGTCGCACTCATGATCGTGATCCCCTCCCATTGCATCCCCCGCCAGCGGACACAGAGTGCCAAACGGCGTGCCCGGTGCGGAAGCTGGGGCAGTACGACACGCCCGGGCTTCGGCGTTCCGTGAGGGTGGTGTGACGGCTGGTCACGGAAGCGGAGGCCCGGTGACCGGTGTCGCCGTACCGCATAGGCTGTCGACAACCGCGATCCGTTCGGTCTTGCGATCGAGGGAGGACAGAGCAGGCCATAACGGGGCCTTTTCTGTTGTCGGAGAGCAGTACGACACAGCAACAACGCAGCCAGAACAGGTCACACAGAACGCCGCAGGGGGCTACCGCCATGACGACAGGTCGGCTCGGGCAGCAAGCCGCGCCGCCGAACGCGGCCTACGCCGGGCAGCTCGTGCAGTTTCCGGACCCGGTCCGGGCCGCGCGTCATCCGAGGGGTGTCCGTGTTGACGTGCACGGCTATCCGGACTTCTCGCCCTATGCGCGTGCCGCGGCGGACATCGCCGATCCTCCGGAGGGGTTCGGGGTGGACGAGCTGCGGTTGACGGACTACGTGTCCGCGAACGCGGCGCTGGCGGCGACGGGGCACGAGTTGTGGGACACGATCCCGCCGGTGGCGACCCCGCACGGCTGGACGTGGCATCACGCGCCGGGCGGTCGTCGGCTGGAGCTGGTGCCGGTCGAGGTGAAGGCGCTGCTGCGGCATCACGGTGGCATCGCGACGGCGCGTGTGGACCAGCACAAGCGGGGCACGCGGCCCTTGCAGGAGACCCGGCCGGCGCACTTCGGGTTGCCGAAGTCGTCGGCGGTGGCGGTGACCGAGACGCAGGTGCAGGGGGTCGAGGAGGACCTCGGGTACCGGCTGCCGGGCGCTTACCGGTCGTTCCTGAAGGCGGCGGGCGGCTGCGCTCCGGTGGGGGCGGCGCTCGACGCGGAGTTGGGGCTGCTGGTCGACCAGCCGTTCTTCACGGTGCGGGACGAGGCCGCGGTCAACGACCTCGTGTACGTCAACAAGTGCCTGCGGGACCATCTCACCAAGGACTACCTGGCCGTCGCGTTCGCGCAGGGCGGGGTGCTCGCGGTGAAGGTGAAGGGCGACCGGATCGGGTCGGTCTGGTTCTGCGCGTACGACGACGCCCGCGACGTCGATCCGTCGTGGTCGCCGGCCGAGCGGGTGGAGCGGTTGCTGCTCCCCGCCGGTGAGGACTTCGACGTGTTCCTGTCCCGGCTGGCGGGCAATCCGCCGGAATTGGAGACGGTGGCCAACCTGATGGTGGACGGTGGCTTCGCACGCGCCGTGCCGGTCGCCGCGGGCGCCGCGACGTCTTCGGTGGGGGAGTGAGTTTTCGATGGTGACGTTCGCTCAGGCGCAGGAGCGCGCCGAGGAGTGGATCAACGGGGATCTTCCGGCCTACCAGCACCGTGAGGTGCGGGTACGGGAGTTCGACCTCGGGTTCGTGGTGTGGGCCGAGGACCGGGCGGACGGTCCGCGTTCCGACGGTGGCGCGCAGCGCCTGGTCATCGCCCGGGACAGCGGGGAGGCCACGCTGTGGCCGTCGCTGCCGGTGGGTGAGGTGATCCGCCGGTTCGAGGAGGAGTACGGCCGTACGGACGCGGCTCCGGCCGCCGCGCCGGCGCCTCCGGCCCGGGTGGACCTGAACCAGACGTCGTTCCTGCTGACTCCGCCGGAGTGGTTGCAGGACGCGGCGGACAAGCTGGGAATTCCGGACCACCGCTCGGGTGCGGGTGCGGGTGCGGGCGCCGGGGCTGGGGCTGGGGCTGGGGCGTCCGACGGTGCCGGGGCCCGTCCGGCTGCCGCCGATACAGGTGGTTCCGGCTCCGTGGGCGGCAACGGGGTGTCCGGGGGCGGTGGCGGCGGTGGTTCGATGCCCGAGACGCTGCCGGGGCCGCCGGTGGGGCGGTCGCCCTCGGCCGGCCGTGGGGTGGCCGCCGCGCCGGCCGACGCCACGCCGTGGCCGGCCGCCGCGTCGGTGGACGACGAGGTGCGGGACGCGGTGCCGCCGAGGGATATCGAGCCGCATGACGCGGTGCCGGGCGTGCCCGCCGGGGCGACCCCGTGGGCCGGTACCGACACCAACGCCGATGCCGAGGACGACCGTTCGGTCCCGCTCCCGGAGACCGTGTTCGCGCCGCAGCTGTCCGAGGTGAGCGACGAGGACGACCGACCGGCGCACAGCGCGCTGCCGGACGCCAAGACCGCGCTGATCTCCGGCGGCAGCCAGCTTCCGCGGACGACGGTGGCGCCGGCCATGGGCGGCCCCCGCCCCGGCTCGGGCGCGCCGGGCGGCCCTTCGCAGCCGCAACACCAACCGCCTGCGGGTCCCGGGACTCCGCTGCCGGGCGCGCAGTCGTACGGGTACCCGCAGGGGCCCGCTGGTCCGCAGGGGCCGGGGACTCCGCCGCCGGGTGCGTCGTCGTACGGGTACCCGCAGGGACCCGGTGCCCCGCAGGGACCCGGTGCCCCGCAGGGACCCGGTGCCCCGCAAGGTCCGGGCACTCCGCCGCCCGGCGCGCCGACCTACGGTTATCCGCAGGGACCCGGTGGGCCGCAGGGTCCTGGTACGCCGCCGGGCCGTCCGCTGGCGCCCAACGCCGGTGACATCGCCGACGCCGCCACGAGCAAGGCGGCGCCGCCTCCGCGCCGGGGCGGCGGGCCCGGTGCGCCGCCGCCTCCGGCTCCGCCCGGCACCCCGGGGACACCGGGCGCCCGCCCGGGCGGCACGCCTCCGCCGCAGTCCGGGCCCGGCGCTCCGGGCACCCCGGCGGGCGGGTATGTGCCGACCCAGCTGGTCTCCTCCCTCGGCCCGAACGGGCCGGAGGGCTTCCCCGGCGCTCCGGGTCAGCCCGGTGGGCCCGGCGCCCCCGGTCAGCCGGGCGGTCCTGGTGCTCCTGGCGTGCCGAATCCGCCCGGGGGTACGCCCGCGGGCGGCATGCACCACGCGGCGACGATGCTGGCCGGGCCCGCGGTGGGAGGCCCGGGCGCACCGCAGCCGCCGGGGACTCCTGGGGCTCCGGGTCAGCCCGGTGCCCCCGGGGCTCACGGGGCTCATGGCCGGCCGGGTGGTCCCGGTGCGCCGAATCCGCCCGGCGGCACGCCCGCGGGCGGCGTACACCATGCGGCGACGATGCTGGCCGGGCCTGGCGTGGGCGGTCCTGGCGCGCCCGGGGCTCCGGGGCAGCCGGGGACGCCGCCGGGTGCCCCCGGTCCCGTGCACCACGCCGAGACGATGCTGGCCGGGCCGCCGCTCGGCGGTCCCGGTGCGCCCGGCGTGCCGCCCGGTGCCCCGCAGCCGCCCGGTCCGCCCGGGATGCCGCAGGGCGCTCCCCACGGGATGCCCGGACAGCCGGGGCAGCCCGGTCCGCCGATGGGTGCCCCGCCGGCGTACGGCTATCCGCAGCAGCCCGCCGGGCAGCCGACCGTCGGGCCCGGCTACCAGGCCGTCCTGCGGTTCCGGGCGCCGGACGGCTCCGAGCAGCAGGTGATCCGGCGTTCGGCGCCGGGTACTCCGCACCCGGAGTGGCAGATCTTCCACGAGCTGCGCGGCATGAACATCCCGCCGGAGGCCGTGCTGGAGCTGCATACGGAGCTGGAGTCGTGCGAGCTGCCGGGCGCGTACTGCGCGCGGATGATCCGTGAGCAGTGGCCGAACGCGCGCATCACGTCCATCGCGCCGTACGGCAAGGACCATGCGAGCCGGCAGCAGGGCATGGCCCAACTCATCGCGCACCAGGGCGAGTTGCACCAGGTCGCGGACGGCCCGGCACGGCTCGCGCCGGTGCGGGCGCCGTTGCCGCCGGTGCAGCCGACGCCGCCGATCCCGCCCGAGGTGATCGGGCAGGAGCTGGCGGCGGCGTTCGGGCCGGGGGTGTTCCGGTTCGACCAGCAGGCGGTGTCGCGGCAGGGGGTTCCGCCGATCGTGGCGCACACACTGGTCGTGGCCGGACTGCCCGTCGACATGGGCCCGTTCTTCTGGGCGCAGGCCCAGCCCGGCCGCCCGGTGCCGACGCTGGCGGAGCTGGCGCAGGAGCGGGGTGTGCAGCCGGCGGCCGACGCGGGCTCGTACCTGGTGATGGGCAGTGACTTCGGCAAGGCGCTGTGCGTGCAGTACGGCACGGCGAACATCGTGGCCGTGCCGGTGGAGGCGGGGCCGGGCGGTGCGCCCGTACCGCCGCAGTTCGTGAACACCGGTCTGCCGGAGTTCGCGCGCTGCCTCGCCCTCCTGGGCCGGATGTGGCGGCTGCGGTTCGGCCTCAACCAGGAGCAGGCGGGCCGCTGGACCGTCGACTTCCAGGCGCAGCTCGCCGCCCTCGACCCGGCGGCGCTCGCCTCGCCGGAGAGCTGGTGGTCGGTGCTGCTGGAGCAGATGTGGGACGGGTTGCTGTGATCCGTGGCGGCTGACGGCCGCCGCCCCACGCATGTCGCAAGGGCCCGGCCCGGTCTCGTA